>JAQIDA010000175.1 GCA_027858275.1 Candidatus Kapaibacterium sp.
TTTTTGTCCTGTTCAAAAAGCTGATCAAATTCTGAGCTTTTTTGAAAGCAATAGTTACTTGAATTTTATCCTCAACTTTTAGGTCTTGTTTTTTAGCTTCTTCGAGAAATGAAACAACCTCTTTTTTAACTTCTAAAAAAGCTTTGACTTCAGTTCCTGTTATTTCAATGCTTTCCAAAGACTGAATCGCGAAGTAAATATCCGCTACCATAAAAGTGGGCTTCAAGTCGGGGTAAACTATAGGTTTTTTCTCTTCATTGTCCTGTGCGTTCATGCTAAGAACTGAAAGCATAATAATTATTGTTGCTAAGTAGATTTTACGAATCATTGTTTTCCTCTTTTATAAAATATTAGTCAATATCAAATCTAATGCTGAAACGGTGCAATGCAGCAGATGTTCCTACTTGTGAAAAGCCATAATCGAATTGCAGCATATCAGTGTCTATACCAAATCCGGCAGTAATTCCGGACAGGCCTTTTTCAGTATCAGGTGACGTCTGTCTGCGAGTTTGGTTGTCAAATCCGGCGCGAGCGCGGATATATTTTCCAAAGTAGAATTCGCCGCCGATAGAAAAACTTGTTAATTTATCTGTGAAACTGTCTGTTTCGTCCGCAAGGTGGTGCAATGATACATTGATAAGTAACGGCAGACCTCTTAATCTGTGATTCAGTCCAAATCGTATATCTAAAGGCAAAGACTCAGAAACTCCGTTGATTGAAGACAATTCAGTCCCGACATTTAAGATCGAAAAACCGATATTTGTCCTTTTGTCCGGAATCGCATAATATAAACCGACGTCCATTGCTGCTGCCACGGCGCTTTGCTCTTCAATATTCACGTAAATAAATTTAGCAGTAACTCCGTAAAACAGATTTGTATCTAACTCATTCGAGTATGTAACAGCCATTGCCAAATCATTCGCGCTGAAAGATTCACCGTTTTGAACACCGTATTTATCAGCATATTCAAACGAACCATAGTTGGTATAAGCAACAGATGCTGCAACAGTACCGTCTAAAAACTCCGGTTTTACCCATGTAACTACACCTGAATTAATATCAAGAACATGTTTCAGGAATGTGGTTGAAAACCGTTGATCTTCCACGGTATAAATAGTAGCCGGATTGAAACTTACAGCAGTGGGATCGTTAGACATAGCTTCAAAACTTCCGCCAAGCCCGGCAGCACGCGCACTTGAATTAAAACGCAAAAAATGATACGGAGTTGTTTCAGCCGCGGATAAACCGGAGGCAGTCATACAAAAAATGAAAAGAAACAGAATTTGTGTTTTTAGGCGCATCATAAATTTGTCTTTCAATAAAATATTAATTCTGCACAACATTTAGTGCAGGACATATAGAAATATGCAGGTGCAGATTTTTTCGAAATCAATCTGATGATTCGGATGCCTGCAAGATGTCCGTAAATATCTTCGGGGGCTTAACCGGTCTGCCCGTTTCGCTGTTAACAAAACTGTGAACGGTGTACCCTGTTGCAATTGTCGTATTATCACGCAAAATATTATATTCGAATTTGACTACGGCCCTTCGTTCAGTACTCAGAGAGGCACGAACAGTCAGAAGATCATCATAAAAAGCAGACTTACGATATTTGATAAATGATTCGATTAAGGGAAGAATATATCCGGCCTTTTCAAATTCTGTATAGGGCAATCCTTTTGAACGCATAAGCTCAGTTCTGCCGACTTCGAAATATGTTAAATACTCGCCGTTATATACAACTCCCATCTTGTCTGTCTCGGCGTATCGAACTCTAATAATCGTATCGTTTACTATTGTTTTGACAGAATCCTGTTTGTCTGTTTGAGACAGTGTATCAGCCATAAACTTCTGCTTATCCTTTGTTCAACTTAATGAATATTTCCATTAATCGGTCGAAATCGTCTTTGGAATAAAATTCAAATTGGATCATACCGCTTTCTTTTGATTTCGTACTGATTTTGACTTCCGTACCGTATCCGTGACGGAGCTTCTTTTCGTAATCTTCAATAATAATGATCTCTTCAGGATTCAAATGTGATTTTGTCTGTTTCTTTTTCTTTACAGTCTTCTTTGGTTCGGTTCCGGAACCAATCACATATTTGCCGTTGATAATATCTTTGACTAAGGCCTCGGTGGCACGAACAGAAAGTCTGTTTTCGTGAACAATCTCGTGAACTTTTTGCATAGCTCCCGGATCGTTCAGACCAAGTATTGCTCTGGCATGCCCCATACTTAATTCATTTTTCTTAAGTCCGGATTGAATTGTTCCCGGAAGTTTGAGAAGGCGCAAGAAATTTGTTATTGTGCTCCTGTCTTTTCCGATTTTTGAGGCAACTTGCTCCTGAGTGAGTTTGCACTCCTCTATCAACATAGAATAACCGAGAGCTACTTCTATCGGATTAAGATTCTCCCGCTGAACATTTTCAATCAATGCCATTTCAAGCATTTCAGCATCAGTATCAATGTTTAGGATATACGCAGGTATATTTTTCAGCCCTGCTTCTTTAGAAGCTCGAAAACGTCTTTCACCGGCGATTAACTCAAAACCGTTCGGAGCACGACGGACTGTAATAGGAACAATAACACCGTTTTTGATGATTGATTGCTTCAAGCCCTCCAGTGCGCCTATATCAAAATGCGAACGAGGTTGAAGAGGATTACGAACAATATCATTAAGATCAATTAATGCGAAATGTTCATTGTATGCCTCTTGTTTGTCTTTGCTGATTGTATATCCGTCATCGGATATTTCAATCGACGGCAATAATGCACCGAGTCCTTTGCCTAATCCCTGCTTGAGTTTTTTTGATTTTGTCATTTATTTGCTTTGATTTAAAAGTCAAAAATGATTTAGTTATTCTTGAAAAAGCTTATGTTCCGCTTAATCACTTCTGCCGCAAGATCAAGATAATTATTTGCTCCTGAGCTTAAAACGTCATACAATAATACCGGTTTGCCGTGACTCGGCGCCTCAGAGA
>JAQIDA010000204.1 GCA_027858275.1 Candidatus Kapaibacterium sp.
AACGTCGGCTTTCAGAGCAGCTCCGCCTATTAATGCTCCGTTGACATCTCCGATACTTAGTATTTCTTCGGCGTTTTTATCGTTAACACTGCCGCCGTAGAGTATGTGTATGTTATCTGCGTTGTTGTTGAATAATTTTCGCAGCTCAGCTCTGATGAAAGTATGAGCTTCGTTAACTTGGTCGTTTGTCGCAGAGAGTCCTGAGCCAATAGCCCAAACCGGTTCATAGGCAACTACGATTTGATTGGCATCAGCGACATCAATTCCTTTAAGTCCTTCGACAATTTGTCTCGCTAGAACTTCAAATGTTTTTTCGGATTTTCTTTCTTCAAGAGTCTCCCCTATGCAAACAACGGGAATTATTTCAGCCGCTATTACAGCCTTTGTTTTAATATTAACTAACTCGTCGGTCTCAAAGAAAAGAATTCTTCGCTCGGAGTGACCGATGATTATATATTCGCAATTAAGATGTTTGAGCATCGATATTGAAATCTCGCCCGTAAAAGCTCCCTTTGATTCAAAATGACAATTCTGAGCGCCAAGCTTCACATCCGTATTTCTGACAATACCGTTTACAGCGGAAATGCTTGTGAACGGAGGACAAACTAATATTTTAGCAGCATTAATTTTATTTATTCCGCCGGCAATAAACTCAGCGAGTTTTTCGGATTCGAAGGGATTGGTATTCATTTTCCAATTGCCGGCAATCAGCATATTTTTCATCGTTGTTCTCCGCTTACTTTGTAGAATGTGTAATTAGTAAGATTCTGATCTGATTCAAAACCGTAGCCCTGAAGATTTCCCGTAGGAGTGTATATTTTCACAAATTCCGTAGAATACAATTTTTGTGTCTTGTTATCCCATTCGAGCAAGGAAGATTCCAATCGTCTTCCGGATTCCTCTGATACAACAACCACGTTGCCGGTCGCTCGCATGTTTCTTGTCTTGTCATCAATGCGCCCGCTGTCAGCAGTAAGGATACTAGCCTCCTCAGCGGTTTCAACTTCAAAGAAAATGACTTTCATTCCGCCGTCGAGCAAAGTTTCGGCTCGCTTTTGATATATTCGGGCTCGTGCGGCTGTCAATATCGCTTTGGTGTCCGATGAGTCCGAAAAAATCACTTCCGGTCGAATTGATATTTGATCGGGTGCTTCTTCTGCTGCCATAACAGCCGTTGCTTGTTCAGGCTTTTGCATCGGCTTGTCTTCGCAAGAAGATACGGAGACCAAGAATAACAATGCCCAAATAATATTTATTACAGTCCTGTTCATATTCCCAAACATTATATAGTCAAACCTATAATACAAATTTAATTAATACAATCGACATATTTGGCAGAAAAGCGCACTCGCTAAAAAAGAATTTTAAAAACCGTCTGTGAACTTGACGAAAAAAAAGAAGCGACTGCTGTGTGATATGATATTAAATTCTGAGAAACCCTCGGAGTATGAACATAACGATCTAAACACCTGACTATCTTTGTAAGACAGACGATGAGGGGTTTTGCAATAATCGAGAAAATATATCGTTCACTTTAACGCTTTATGATTTAATGATAAATTGTGGTTTGGGAAATGCCGACTTACAACTATAAATGCAGAAAATGCGAAAAAGAATTTGAGATTCAACAAAGTATTAAAGCTGATGCTTTGACAGTTTGTCCTGATGAAAACTGCGGTGGAGATATCTACAGAAAAATCAGCAAGAACGTTGTATTCGCTTTCAAAGGAAGTGGTTTCTATTTGACGGATTATGCGAACAAACACACGGCACCCGCAACCAATGATACAAAAGAAAAATCTACAGCAACAGAAGTAAAAGACGCAAAGGCTGATAAATCAAAAGCAACTGCCTGATCAGGAAATAATTAGGGTATGTTTTTGGGATTATTATATTAAGCCGGTTGATTTCAGTCAATCGGCTTTTTACATTCATAATATCTCAGCTGAAACCGCGAATTGCGAAGTTTCGCAATTATAATTCGCCCCTGCCGCGTCTGAATAAAATTCCTTAATTCTCAACCCGTTTGCCATAAACTCATTTTGAAGAGTCTCAGGATTATAGCATTGCATCCAATTATAGAAATCACGGGTGCTTGATTCTTCTACTATAGAATGCTTAGACAGATAAACTTTTTCGGAATTATATTTATAAGTGTTCTCGAATCTAACATGAGCTTGCCCGGACCAAAATCCGCCTTTGTCAGCATGTTCAACTTTTGCCTCTTCAATAACAGAATCAAAATGCAAATGAGACAAAACATCGACCAGAAGACTGCCTCCGGGCTTCAAATACTTACGAAATACATTTAATAAATTTGCTCTGTTTTCCGG
>JAQIDA010000240.1 GCA_027858275.1 Candidatus Kapaibacterium sp.
ATATTTGCATTCTCAAATAATTTGATGTTTGTCATTTTCGCATTATTAGATTATCTTTGTTATTAGTTTAGATAAATAATTGATTATTTGAAAGTCTGTTACAATGAAATATATTCTTACAAACAGCCAAATCCGTGATACTGATGAGTCAGCAATCAAAGAATATGGTATTCCCTCAGTAGTACTGATGGAGAACGCCGCACGCTCTTCAGCGGAATTCATAGTTGACATTCTGTCAAAAAAATTCGATTACAACGCCGATATATTAATATTATGTGGGAGCGGCAATAACGGAGGAGACGGTTTTGCGGTTGCGCGACAAATGCAGACGCATTTCAATGTAAGGATTGTTATGATCGGGAATCAGGAAAATATGAGCCCCGAAACCGGAACAAATTTCCATGCCGCTCTGAAGTTAGGAATTCCCTGTATACATCTGACTGATTCTGAAGAAATACCAAATACTGACATATACGCAGATTGTATAATTGATGCTATGATAGGTGTCGGCGGGTCAGAGAATATCAGAGGAATTGCCGGTGAAATTCTTAAAATAATTAAAAACATAAATGCGTTGAAAATAGCTGTAGACGCTCCTTCGGGTTTAAACACTGACTCAGGAGCGGCAAGTTCCGATTGTTTCAAAGCCGATTATACGGTAACAATGTTTGCGATCAAACGTGGTATGTTGCTCAAATCCGGACCTGATTATTGCGGAAAAGTATTTACTGCTTATTTAGGCGCGCCTGATTTTATCGTCCGAAATAATGCGGATATTTTCAGTCTTGAAGATGCTGATATTAAAAAAATAATTCCGGAAAGACAGAGAGTCAGCTCAAAGTTTGATTACGGAAAAGTTGTCGTTATTGCCGGATCTAAGAAATATCCGGGTGCAGCTGCTTTGTGCGCTAATGCTGCTATAACTTCCGGAGCAGGTTTAGTTCATCTATATACGACTGTCGTACATTCAAGCTTGATGCCGGAAGTAATTCCGCATATTATGTCTGCGACGAAGGACGGATCAATTTCTGACCGAGGGCTGAACATTATTTTGAAGGATGCCGAAAGAGCCGATACCGTAGTTATCGGACCGGGTTTGGGTACGAATCCGGAAACACTGTCTTGTGTCAGAAAAGTATTAGAGAAAGTCTCTGAGAACACAACTGTAATCGTTGACGCAGACGGATTGAAAACTTTAGATGATAAATGCATTATGTCCAAGAATGTGATTTTGACTCCGCACACAGGTGAGCTTGCCAGGATTACAGGAATTCCGAGAAAAGAAATAGAAGATGATTCGGCACGCCTTGCATTGGATTGGGCAGAACGATTGAATTGCATTATCTTGTTGAAACACGTTCCTGTGTTCATTTCAGATGGGGAAATATCGTATTGGAATACAAACGGTAATCCCGGAATGGCTACCGGCGGCATGGGGGACGTGTTAGCCGGAATAATCGCGGGTTTGTCAGCTTGCGGAGCCGAACCTCTGCATGCAGCGGCGGCAGCAGCGTATATCCATGGTAAGGCGGGCGATTTGTATGCAGAGAAATATTCTCAATTATCATTGACAGCGTCTCGCTTGAGCAATTGTTTGGAGGAAGTTACGGCAAAATTATTGTGAGCAAGCGTTTCAGAATATTAATGTCTATACCTGCGATATTAGTAAGTTGCGGGATATTTTACATTTCGCATCAGACTAATCCGCACATGCCCGATCTCGGTTTCGATTTTGGCGACAAGATTTTGCATGCCTTCGCATATTTTGTCTACGGAATCTGTCTGATTATGTTTATACATGCAAATTTCAGAAAAATAAGCCGAAATCAAATATTTTTGACAGTATTGATATTTGGCATTCTGTTTGGATTGTCAGATGAATATCATCAATCTTTTATTCCCGGAAGAATGGCGGGAATTGATGATTGGATAGCTGATACGGTCGGTATAATAATTTCATTGTTATTGATTAATCCGATAAAAAGAGCCTCCGGAACAAATAATTAATCGAAAAGTTTGGGCATCTGTCAATATTAGCATAAATTGAGTTTTGAAATTATTTGATTTTAATAAATCATAGATTTTTCGTTTGTTTTTATCGTAGAATGAAGATGAATGAACTAAAAAATATAACAAGGAATCTCAAAGCAAATGTCTGAATTTTTCAAACTTGAGAAAACATCCGAAGACAGCAAAGCGAGAGCGGGAAAACTGTACACTGAGCACGGTGTTATTGAAACCCCGATTTTTATGCCGGTCGGAACTCAAGGAACAGTTAAAGCTCTGGATGAAAGAACTTTGAAAGAAGTAGGTTCTCAGATTATTCTCGGCAATACATACCATTTGTATTTACGTCCGGGCAATGATATTATGAGCAAATTCGGAGGCTTGCATAAGTTTATGAATTGGGATCGTCCGATTCTGACTGACAGCGGCGGCTATCAAGTGTTCTCATTGAAAGATTTAAGAAAGATGAGTGAAAAAGGTGTTGATTTTCGATCATATATAAACGGCTCGAAACACTTCTTTTCACCGGAAAATGTAATAGAGACACAGCGTGTCCTCGGTTCGGATATAATGATGGTTTTGGATGAATGCACGGACTATCCCTCAGAATTTAAGCAAGCAAAAGATTCTGCTGATCTTTCGATCAGATGGGCAAAACGAGCAAAAATAGCTTTGGAGAACAGCGAACCACATTACGGACATAAGCAATTTTTGTTCGGTATCGGTCAGGGAAGTATGTTCCCGGAGTTAAGGAAAGATTATATTAACAAAATGGTCGACATTGAATTTGACGGCTATGCTCTCGGAGGTCTTTCAGTAGGTGAACCGGCTGAGATTATGTATGAAATGACTGACCTTTCGACTGATATTCTACCGGAAGACAAACCTCGATATTTGATGGGAGTAGGTACTCCGCAAAATATTCTGGAGGGTATAGATCGAGGCATAGATATGTTCGATTGTGTGATGCCGACTCGCAACGCACGAAACGGGCAGTTGTTCACGTCTCGAGGCAAGATCAATATTCGCAACGCTAAGTATAAATATTCTGATATTCCTATTGATGAAGAGCTTGATTGCTACGCAAGTCAGAATTTTTCTCTCGGATATTTGAGACATCTTTTCAGAGCAAATGAGATACTCGGGCTTCAACTTGCCACTCAGCATAATATAGCTTATTATCTGTGGCTTGCAAGAACCGCGCGAGAAAAAATACTTTCGGGAGAATATCGTCAATGGAAACGTGAAATTTTGGATATTTATGGCAGAAATGAAGAATAATTTAAATAGAAGAAATTACAGTAATTTATAAATATTAACAAGGAAATAATTATGTTTGAATTTGCTACAGTTTTAGCAATGGCCCCACAGAGTGACGGAGAACAGAGTATGATGCCCACATTTATTATGTTCGGCGCAGTTATTTTAATCATGTACTTCTTGATGATTCGTCCTCAACAGAAACGTCAGAAAGAACATAAAGCAATGTTGGAAGGCATCCAAAGAGGTGACAAAGTTGTTACTTCTTCCGGTATGCACGGAACAGTTACTGACATCAACGGAACAGAATATGTAATACAGATAGCAGACAATGTACGCGTGACATTCGACAAAGCCGCTATTTCAGCTAAGAAATAATTTTCGTCGTTACAGATGTTTATTAAACAACAAATCTAACATATTGGAACATTAGGCAGATATGAATACAATAGAGGAAGCTTTAGAAGAACTGGTGGCCGGAAAAATGATTATTGTGATGGACGATGAAGATCGCGAAAACGAAGGCGATTTGATTATGTCCGCAGAACTTTGTACTCCTCAGTCCGTTAATTTTATGTCGACTTTGGGCAAGGGACTTATATGTATGTCCGTGACCGAAGAACGCGCTAAAGAATTGAAATTGCATAAAATGGTCAATGAAACAACAGCTCCTCACGGAACAAATTTCACCGTATCAGTAGACTATTTGCACGGAACAACAACCGGCATTTCCGCTCCTGACAGAGCAGCAACAATAAGAGCTATAGCAAATAAAGACACAAAACCTGATGATCTCGGTCGCCCCGGACATATTTTCCCCTTGATCGCAGTCAAGGGTGGTGTATTACGTCGCGCAGGACACACAGAGACTACAACTGATCTTATGAGACTTGCAGGATTGAAACCGGTAGGAGTTCTCTGTGAGATTATTAATCCTGACGGCAATATGGCGAGACGCGATGATTTGGAAATATTCGGCAAAGAACATAATCTGAAAATAATTACCGTCAAAGATTTGATCGCTTATCGACTTCGTTCTGAAATGATGGTAAATTGTGCCGCAACAGCAAATATTCCTACAAAACACGGCGATTTTCAAATCAAAATCTACGATAGTGAATATGATCACAAAGAACATGTCGCTCTGATAAAAGGCAAATGGGAAGAAAACGAAGAAATTTTAGTTCGTGTTCATTCAGAATGCCTCACCGGCGATGTCTTTCATTCTGAAAGATGCGATTGTGGTTCTCAGCTTAACAAAGCAATGGAAATGATAGACAAAGAAGGCAAGGGAGTAATCCTTTATATGCGCCAAGACGGTCGAGGAATCGGTCTTATCAAAAAAGTGAAAGCTTATGATCTGCAGGAAAAAGGCATGGATACAGTTGAAGCTAATGTTGAGCTCGGTTTCCAGCCTGATCCTCGTGAATATGGAACGGGTGCTCAAATTCTGATGGATCTTGGTATTAAGAAAATGAGATTGATTACTAACAATCCTACAAAACGCGTTGGCTTGGAAAGCTTTGGCATCGAAGTTGTCGATCGAGTACCGATTGAGATTGAACCTACTTGTAAGAATAAACACTACTTGCTGACAAAGAAAAACAAAATGGGACATATTCTTCATAATCTTGATTAATTAGAATATTTCAAAAAAATATCGTATCTTACGTTCAGTTGA
>JAQIDA010000081.1 GCA_027858275.1 Candidatus Kapaibacterium sp.
CGAAGATAATAACCGCCAGGAAGCCGCTGATAAAGAAAAATCTGAATTGGAAATTATCAAAGAATTCCTTCCCGCTCAATTGTCAGATGAAGAAGTAAAAGCCGCAGTGCAAGCACTTGCCGAAAAAATCGGGGCAAAAGACGCAAAAGATTTCGGCAAGCTCATGGGCATGGCAATGAAAGAAATGAAGGGCAAAACTGACGGCTCAAAAGTTCAGCAATTTGTCAAAGAAATTTTAAATTAATCCGAATACACAGAACGATTCGGAATGAATATCGATGAAAGGTTATAAGAATTGAAGTTGGCAAACAATAAATATATGATCAGCGAAGAGACATTAATCAATCAGTCTTTAGAGCAGTTGGAATTCGCACAAGTGCTTGAATTTCTATCTAAATATACTGTTTCCGCACCCGGGAAAGAATTAATATTATCGGCGAAACCGGACGAGAATCTCCCAAAATTGCGAGAGGAACATCTTAAAATCGAGGAGATGAATAAACTCGCCACGGAAGATGACAGATTTCCGCTTGAGAATTATTCTGATATTCGCGGGACTCTTAAGAAAACTCTTGTGCAGGGCGTTATTCTAAGTACCGAAGAAATCCTGAAAATCGCAAAAGGAATTCGTGCAGGACGACTCATTCAGAATTATTTTGTCACTCGCGATGAACTTTATCCCAAACTTGCAGAACAGGCTTCTTTGCTCCATTCCAATCGATCGCTCGAAAAGCATATTTACGAGGCAATTGATGAATCGACGGCTGAAGTTCTTACTTCGGCGACACCCGAACTCGCGAGAATACGCAAATCAATCAATGATAAATCAAACAGGTTGCGCAGTCGTTTGCAAAAGATAATGAAAAATGTCTCCGCCGATGATATGTTGCAGGATGATTTCATTACTCTGCGCGAGGAACGACTCGTTCTTCCTGTCAAAGTGGAAAACAAACGCATGATTCCGGGTATTATTCACGGTGTTTCGCATACGGGAGCGACTGTTTTTCTCGAGCCGTCAGAAACTATCGAGATGAACAATGAGCTTTCTCTTTTGAAAAATGAAGAAATTCGCGAAATATATAGGATTCTCGGTAATTTATCTTCAGAAATAGGAGATGAAGCCCATGAGTTCTTGCGCACAGTTGAATTAACAGCTCATTTTGACGCTATTCACGCCAAATCTTCCTATGCTCTGGAATTCGGCGGAATTATGCCGATCCTCAGCGATGATACGGAAATCTCTTTGAATAAAATTCGACATCCTCTGCTGGTTCACGCCAAAAGTATTAAGCAAGTTCAACCGCTAACTATCAGGTTCTCAGGCGAAAAGCGCGGGCACCTTATTTCCGGTCCCAACGCAGGCGGCAAAACGGTAGCTTTGAAAAGTGTCGGTCTCAATATAACTATGGCATTAAGCGGAATTTTCCCGCTGGGAATGTGTCAGACATCATACAGAAGCATATTTACGGCAATCGGAGATCATCAGTCTATTGAGGAAGATCTTAGTACTTTTAGTTCGCAGATTGCGAAATTGAAGGATATTATCGACTTCAGCGATCCGCGCGCAATGGTGCTGATTGATGAAATCGGTACGGGGACTGATCCGCAGGAAGGCTCCGCACTCTCAGCCGGGATTCTTGACACTTTGATAGAGCTGAAGTCTTTCTTTGTGGTGACTACTCATAAATCTTCGCTGAAAAGTTACGCTCTCAGCCGAGACGTAATTGAAAACGCATCTTTGGAATTCGATGACCGTAATTTGAAGCCGACATACAACTTTTTACAGGGTATTCCCGGCAACTCTTACGCCTTTATACTCGCCAAAAATATCGGGCTGCAATCCACGGTTTTGGAACGATCGAAAAAATATCTCGGCTCGCGCCAATCGGAGCTTGAGGAAAGCATCGCCGTTTTGCAAAAATATAAATCCGAAGCTGAACATCTGCGCAACGAACTCGCTCAGGAAAAACTCAAAGCCGCCGAGGTTCGCAAGGACTACGAAGCACGCCTCAAAGATTTCAAAGAGAAACGCAAAAAGAAAATGGATGAAGCAGTTCAGGAAGCACACGGCATAGTCAGCAGTGCCAATGCAATGGTAGAAAACACGATCCGTCAAATTAAAGAGGATAAACGTGACGCGGCCGAAGTCAAAAAAGATTTCCATAAGGAAAAAGACAGGCTTGAAAAGCAAATCACAAAAATCGACCGTAAAGCAAAACCTCGTAAACAGGAATCCGATTTCAAGGTCGGAGATGTTGTGACACTTGAAGATGTCACTTCCGTCGGCACAATATTGAATATTGATTCAGGCGGCAAATCCGCTCTTGTTGAGTTCAACGGGATGAAGTTTCGCATGAAATTCTCACAATTATTCAAGACTGAGAAAAAAGTCAAAAAAACACCCGTTAGAGACGAAGTTTTTGTAAAAATGGATGTGGTCACGAGTATAGATGTCAGAGGCAAGCGAGCTTTTGAAGCTGTCAGCCTTATTGACGAACATATTTCGAACGCGATTGTGTCGAGCCTCGGCATTGTCACAATCATTCACGGTAAGGGAACCGGCGCGCTGCGTCAGGCAACTCATGAGTTTTTGGATACGCATCATTCCGTGAAGTCCTATCGACCGGGTAAGATTGTCGAGGGCGGTGACGGGATTACTGTTGTGGAGTTAATGTAAGACACAAGCCAAAGTTATTGGAGCAAAACTATGAGATTCATAATCCTATTTCTAACCGGATTTTTATCCGCCTCTTCCCTGTTTGCTCAGCCCGAGCTTGCTATAATCAAAAGTGCGGAAGGCTCGGCAAAAATTTACACTGAGCAAAACAGCAAATCCAAAATGCTCGGCAAAATTAAAACTGACGAACTTTTCTATTGTGAAGAAACTGATTCGGATTGGTGGGAAGTTACTTATTTTAAAAAGAAAAAAGGTGAAATTCAGGGCAATATTCACGACAGCAAAATTCAATTGTTTTACGATTTGCCTGTAAAAACCCAGAAGAAGCGCATCAGGGCTATACTTGAACGCCAAAAATATTTGGCTTTAAAGTTTTATGAGATGAGAACGGCTCAGGACGAAAACGCTGATGAAGTTTGGGCGGATGACGCTGACAGCATTCCTAATGCCGGCATTTCCTATCAAAGGCAATTGCATCACGACGAGGTCTATGAAATTCTGCTGGAGACTTTGCCTGATTACTTTTGCGAAAATCAAGATTGGGAGACACTTCGACTGGTGTTTGAAGTAGCTGATGCTGAGTGGTATTCCTCATGTTTAGAAACACCAACTATAATTACTGCTGATGTTTTTACATGCAACCCGGAGATTGTCAAAAAGCTGATTGAGAATACTTCCGACGTGAAAAAAAAGAATTTCATGATTGAAACTATTGACAACGGCTTGGAACAAATTTTCAGCGAAGAAGAGAATGAGTATATTGCTCATAAGAAGAAACTGGACGGGATTTGGGTTGTGAAGAGGTGAAGGACTTAACCACCCTACAATCTCGACTTGTTAATGTAAGGATACACCACGTTCTATAAGGCATTAACGGGACTTTACCGTTCTGATCTTCAAACTATATTATTGCGGTCCGTCAAGAGCCATTGATTTATAAGTCGTTATATTGAAACATCTCCATCTGTTGTTTTTCTGCAAGAATGTGAAACGTAGTTTCTCCCCCCAACTATTCAGAATTACATACTGGCTTTTCTGAATCCCATTTCTTTGTATTTCTCTTGCTGAACGAATAGTTACTGTGTCTCTTTCAATATTTACAATTCCGCAAAAATTGCTATTAATATTAGATACTATATTGTCCGCTTGTTGTTGGGTAAATCCCATAACAAAATTCGGAGTTGTTCGATTCGTATCCCGTCTTATTTGGTTCAAAGTATCAGGCTTTTGAAGTAGTAATTC
>JAQIDA010000119.1 GCA_027858275.1 Candidatus Kapaibacterium sp.
TTCAACAATTATCGGGGCTGACTCAGTTTTAGAATTATCAAGGATCACATTAACAGAGAACAATCGGAATTTGTCTTCTTTGTTGCTGCCCTTTTGGGAATCTGACTTAGAATCGTTGAAACCATTGCCTACATTTTCCGATTCAATTTCCACAAACAAATTTAGATTATCAAGAATGTATTTATTGACTTCATCTAAGTAGTTTTTTATTTTTATGTCATTGGATATTTCTAAAACATCTTCCAACTCTGAGTCAACGATATCTTTTGCGGCAGCTTTATCGTTATCATAAAGGGCTGTTCTGAATTTCTTCATCAGTTTCATTCCGTGACGCGCCAGATCATAAATCTCGTTATGGAACTGCCGGTAATTCTTCCTTATCTCCTCAGCTTTTTCTTTTTCAAGATTACCTTCGCCGACGAAAGTGTCGAGATCTTCAACTTGAACCGGTTTTTCATTTATCACAGGAAATACTTCAGGCTGAGTAACGCCGTTATCATCTTCAAGTTGACCGCGTACAAATCCGTGAGGTTTGATTTTCTCGTCAAATTTTTCGAGGATTGACCGTTCCAAAACTTGATACTCTTCTATTCTTTTGCTGCGTGAAGCTCTGAAACTCTCATCTTCAAACAATTTTGGCAGACGTCGAATTAATGAGGACACACAATCATCCATTGCCCGAGCAAATTCTTTACCTTTTCCCTGATCCAATCGAATCAGTTTAGGAGAATCCTTGTCGGCGAAATTATTGACATAACAATAGTCGAATAATTTTGTTTTTTTTGTAGTGACGTTTTCAAGTATCTGTTTAACTGTGGTCAAACGACCTGTTCCGGAAATCCCGGAAACGAATATATTATATCCCTTGGATTTCAGCCCCGCCCCGAGACGAATCGCTTCAACAGCTCGCTCCTGCCCTACGATTTCTTCGAGTGGTTCAAGTTCTTCCGTTGTTTTGAACTTGAACATTTCTTCGTCGCAATGCCAGCGAAGCTGATCGTGCTTCAATTCAAATATTTTGGGGAATTCTTGATTTCCTTTGGATGATACTTTTTTCTGAATCATTTATACCTCTTTTTGACTGTTCCGGTCTTATGATATTCTTAAATAACAAATTAACTAATATACAGTCTTATAAACAAATTTTTTCTCGTTTTATTATTTCTTAAATCACAGTATTTTCAAGAATTTTAATATCTTTTTCGTTCATATCAGCTTTTCTCAAGATATAATCATCAAATTGGTCTTTCCTTATTTTCCCAACATTGAAATATTTGGCATTCTCGTTGAATATATACAGCCCACTCACCGAAGCGGCAGGATGCATCATATAAGATTCAGTCAGTCGTATCCCGATTCTTTTTTCCGCGGCGAGCAGATTGAACAGAGTTATCTTTTCTGTGTGATCGGGTAAAATTGGATAGCCGATAGCAGGACGGATTCCGAGACTGCCGCTTTGATTATCGAAATATTCGGAACTGATAAACTCATGTAAATATACAGAGAAAGCTTCTGCTAATCTGTCGCAGAGCAATTTTAGAATTATTCCTGAATATTCGTCATTATCATCGATATATTGTTGATACAATTCATCGCTGCCGAGTCCTGCCGTGATCGCGAAAAGACCGATGTAATCTTTGATTCCGCTGTCTTTTGGCGCAATAAAATCAGAGAGAGCGTAATTACTGCTGTCTGCTTTTTTTTTCCTAATTTGTTGCCTCATCGTATGAAATGACCTACTCTGACAGTCTCCGATGTTCAAAATAATATCATCGCCTGTGGAATTTGCTTCAAATATTCCGAAGACCGCGCCGGCTTTTACAGAATTATTCTCTGATATTTCATTGAGAATAATATTAGCGTCATCGATCAATTTTCTTGCCTGTTCGCCCTGCTTTTCGCTTTTCAGAACTTTGGGATATTTCTCTTTGATTTCCCAAGCTCTAAGGAATTCGCTCCAATCGATATATTTCTCAAGCTTCTTCAACGGGAAATCATTCAGCTCAAACACGCCGGTTTCTTTGGGTTTATTGATGCTGTCCGACGTGAAACTCATATTCGGTCGATTTGCTCTCGCTTTTTCTATAGATAATAAATTGCGTGCTGCCGTTTGTCGCTCGTGTTTTGCTCGGAGTTGAACGTACTCTTCATTGAGTTTGTTTACAAATTCTTCTTTTTTCGCAGAGTCAGTCACAGTATTCATAACAGCGACCGCTCCCGCTGCGTCTCTAATATGAATAACCGGTCCGGAATACTCTTGATCGATTTTCACCGCCGTGTGAATTTTTGATGTAGTCGCCCCTCCTATCAACAGGGGGATTTTGAGTTCTCGACGTTCCATTTCTCTTGCTACATTTCGCATTTCCTCAAGCGAAGGAGTTATCAATCCGCTGAGACCAACTGCGTCAGCATTCAAACGAATCGCTTCATCAACAATCTTTTCGGCCTGGACTGAGACCCCGAGATCCACAATATCATAGTTATTGCAAGCCAAAACCACGGAGACGATGTTTTTCCCAATATCATGAACATCCCCTTTTACGGTCGCCATCACAATAAGAGGACGCTTAGTTGTATTGTCGCCTACTTTGAGCTGTTCTTCGATCATAGGAGTTAATATGCTGACGGCTTTTTTCATCACTCTTGCCGATTTCACCACTTGAGGTAAAAACATCTTGCCTGAGCCGAACAGGACGCCCACATGCTTCATTCCCTCGCCCAAAGGCCCGTCGATGATTTCCATCGGGTCGCTGAACATCGAGACAGCGTCTTTCATATCAGTATCAAGATTTGATATGTCACCTTTTATCAATGATTTCTTCAGTCTTTCATCAGCGGGTATATTCTGTTCTTCCGTAGGGGGGATTCCCTTGTGGTCGCCGGGAACAGATGAATCAATTTCATTCGTTTTCTCGGCAAAATCAATCAATGCGTCCGCCGCTAATTCTGATTTATTCAGAATCACATCTTCAACAACTTTTAGTAAATCTTTGTCGATGTTCTCATATATTTCCAACTGTCCGGCGTTTACAATTCCCATATCAAGTCCTGCACTTACGGCATGATACAAAAAGACCGAGTGCATTGCTTCGCGAACCTTGTTATTTCCTCGGAACGAGAAGGAAACATTGCTGAATCCGCCGCTGATTTTGATTTCGGGGAATTTCTTTTTCAATTCTCGGCAAGTTTCTATAAAATCCGAAGCGTAGGCGTTGTGTTCATGCATTCCGGTCGCTACTGTCAGGACGTTGGGATCAACGATTATATCCTGCACCGGAAATCCGATTTCTTCGGTTAATATCTTATAAGCTCGGCTGAGAATGCGGACTTTGTCAGCTTTAGTCGCTGCTTGCCCCTTCTCGTCGAAAGCCATAACAACTATTGCCGCGCCGTATTTCATTATCATGCGAACTTGTTTTTTAAAAACGTCCTCGCCTTCTTTAAGCGAAACGGAATTTACAATTCCTTTGCCTTGCAGACATTTCAGCCCTGCTTCAATCACTCGGAAATCAGAGGAATCAATCATAATCGGGACTTTGATAATATCAGGCTCGGAAGCACAGAAATTCAAGAAAGTCGTCATCTCTTTTTGAGAATCGAGCATCGCCTCATCGAGATTAATATCTATAATACTTGCGCCGTTTTCGGTTTGAGAGCGGGCAACGGTCAGAGCTTGCTCATAATCGGCATTTGTGATAAGCCTTGCGAATTTCCTCGAGCCCGCTACATTGGTTCGTTCGCCGATATTGATAAAATTATTCTCTTCATTAAAAATCAGCGGCTCCAGTCCTGAGAGACGGAGTTTTTTCTCAATAATCGGAATTTGCCGAGGCTGATATCTTTCCGCCACTTCGACGAGTGCTTTTATATGATCGGGAGTCGTGCCGCAGCAACCGCCGATGATATTCAAAAATCCGTCTTGGACGTATTCTTCTAAGATTCTCGCCATGTTTTCGGGAGATTCGTCGTAATCTCCGAATTCATTCGGCAGACCGGCGTTGGGATACAAAGAAATATATTCAGACGCAATTTCAGAAACATTTCTGATAAACGGCCGCATTTCTTTGGGCCCGAGAGAGCAATTCAGACCTATACTCAGCAGGTTTTTCGTGTGTCCCACCGAAATTTGGAACGCCTCAAGAGTCTGCCCCGCCAAAGTTCTGCCACTCTTATCAATGATTGTCACACTAATCATTATCGGCAAGCCGTATTTTTCTTCGTCTAAATCATTCAGATCAGAATAAGCTTTCAAAGCGGCTTTGCAATTGAGCGCATCGGTGATTGTCTCGATCAGCAGCAGATCCGCACCGCCGTCGGCGAGTCCTTTTATTTGATCATAATAGGCTTTGTAGAAATCATCGAAGTCAGCCCTGCGAGCACCGGGATTACTAATATCGGCAGACATTGAAGCTGTTTGATTAGTAGGTCCGACAGATCCCGCAACAAATCGAGGTTTGCCGGGATTCATAACCGTATATTCGGTCGCCGCTTCCTTGGCAAGCCGAGCGCCTTCATAATTAATTTCATAACACAAATCGGACATTTTATAATCCGCTTGAGACAGAGCGTTCGCATTAAAAGTATTAGTCTCAATTATATCCGCGCCGACTTCAAGATAAGCCTTATGTATTTCCGAGATCACATCCGGACGTGTCAGAACAAGGACATCGTTATTGCCCTTCAAATCGCAGGAATGATCCCTGAATCGCTTGCCTCGAAAGTCTGATTCAGTTAATTTATATGCCTGAATCATTGTGCCTGTAGCACCGTCTGTGACTAATATCCGTTCGGATAAGATTTTTTTTAGAATGTTTATGTTTTTCATGTTGATCTTTTTCTTCGTAAGGGCGATACCTCTGTGCTCACCCGTCGTAACACAATGTGATAATTATACTAATATATCAATAATGATTCTATTTTCAATCGTCAATTTTCTTTAGAAGACAGAAAATGAGCGGATAAGCTTGATAATTCCGGATAATTGTTGCCATTTTTTGTATATTTGGGGGAACTTATGTTAAATGATACGAATTATTAATGATGGAAACTCCGCTACCTGATCAACTCCCCACTGCCCTCTGGGAAATAGCTGTGCTAAATCTTTATCTCGGTTCAGTTGTATTGGTAATCGGACTCATTGTTGTTGCCATAGTCATAAGAAAAAACGGAAGATTTGTTCTTTCGAAGTTCTTTATGATATCAACGTTACTAATCGTTATATCGATTCCGGTCTCGTTATTTGTTTGGAGGATATGGGATTTGGAAATTGATATTATGTTTGGCCCGATTCATCTGCCAACTCTCATAGCAATATTGATTATCGAACCGTTATTGATTAAATTATTTGGATTTAGTTTTATCTTTGAGAAAAACACCGATCAATTCCCTTCAGACAAAGAAATTGAAGAATCTATACAATCATTTATAGAAATACCATCTTATCGCAAATTGACAGAAGATATTATTCAAAAGACAGCCGATGACGATTTAGGCCAATTAGTTTTTAATAATATTGAGATTTTAATGGAAGACGACCCGAGAGAAGAATTTGACATTGTCAACAGCCTATCCAAAGGGCAACAAATGATATACTCCACGTTTTGGGTTGAGGCTGAAGTCTATAACGGCGGATTCAATCAATTCTATTTTAACCCCAGCGGAGTATTTGCCGAAATGGCGGTCTATGGATTCAAAATAATCGGAGCTGATGATCTTTCGGATTTAATGGAAAAAGCAAATACAATTTTTATTGAGAACAGGGATCTGCTTGAAGCATTCAACGACGGAACAGCAGAGAGTTTTATCGAATCTTATAAAGATAATCCTCTGAATGATCTTGACCATATTTTTAATGATCTAGATGAACAGATAGACATCAAGGTTTTAAAAGCAAAATATATTAGAGAAAATATTGACGAGTTTATTCAGTAATACCGGTCAATAATCCCCCTACAGCCCCATCCCTCTCAACACATCCTTAACCGTCTCCACCCTGCCGAAGGGCGCGGAAATTTGGAGGCCTTGAATCTGAGATTGAATATCTTTCAGAGTCTCGCGCGCGATTTCTGTTCCGACGGCCAAGCTGTCGGCTTTTGAACTTTGCACTTTTCTAAGTCGATCCAAAATGTTGTCCGGAACGTGGCAACCCGGCAATTCGTTGTTCATGAATTCCGCGTTTCTTATTGAAACGAGCGGCCACAAACCGGCAATCAGCGGTATATCATAAGCCTTGATCTTCTCAATAAAATTATACAGCAGATCAATATCAAACACCGGCTGAGTAATAATATACTCCGCTCCGGCTTCGATTTTCCAATCAAGTCGCTTTAGTTCTTCGTCGAGATTCAAAGCTCCGGGATTTGCTCCCACACCGACGTAGAACCCTGTCGGTTCGCCGAAAGGGCTTCCAGCAATGTCCGAACCGTGATTCAGCCTG
Organism: Candidatus Kapaibacterium sp.; assembly: GCA_027858275.1. Lineage (GTDB taxonomy): Bacteria > Bacteroidota > Ignavibacteria > Kapaibacteriales > UBA2268 > JAQIDA01. Next base: position 6,437 of record JAQIDA010000119.1, read on the forward strand.
TTGAGAATATTCACGAGCCCGATAGAATCAACATCGAAAACAGCAGTAGCATCGGGATAGTTCCCGAGTTTGGGCGGATCACCCGTGATAGCGAGTATGTTTTTAACACCGAGAGCATAAGCTCCGAGCAGATCAGACTGCATCCCGATGACATTTCTGTCACGACAGACATAGTGCAGAACCGTTTCGATACCGACTTCCCGCTGTAACAACACAGCCAGCGACAGAGCAGACATACGCGCGCTTGCCCGCGGTCCGTCCGGAATGTTTATCACGTCAATGCCGTAATAGTTCATCTCCCTTGCTTTTTCAATTTGTATTTTTGCCGAAACTCCGTGCGGAGAAAGCAATTCGACAAATTTCACAAAATGACCGTCCGAAATACGCCTTGCTAACCGAGATTTATCTTGTCTCGGGACAGGAGTTACATCGGCGATTTTCTCGCTTTCTTTCAGCTCATATTTGACTTTTGCGGTTCTCGGCTTCAAAGCATTGACAGCATTTCGCATCAACTTGATATGCTCGGGACTTGTTCCGCAACAACCTCCGATAATTCCGGCACCCTTTTGAATCAAATGCTTAGTATATTCGGCAAAATATTCGGGAGAAGCCAGATATATATTTCGTCCGTCGATGTTTTTTGGCTTGCCGGCATTGGGCATAATTGAAATCGGCAAATCTGTCAGCGGACGCACTATCTCTAACCATTCCAACATAATCTGAGGTCCTACCGTGCAATTGACTCCGATCGCGTCAGCTCCGAAAGATGCCATTTCTTTAATTATCACTTCAGCCGACGCTCCGGTCAGAGTTGACATATCTTCATCAATGGTTATCTGGGCGACAATCGGAAGGTCGCACAGTTCCTTTGCGGCATTCACTGCTTGTCGCAATTCCTCAGGATAAACAAAAGTTTCGAGTATAAATAAATCAACTCCGCCGTCGATCAAACCCCTCATCTGCTCCTTGAAAGCATCCTTTGCTTCGGCGAGTGACATCGATCCGAGCGGCTCAATTTTCACAGCAAGAGGTCCGACCGAGCCCGCTACGTAAATATCATCCTCAGCAACTTCACGGGCAATCTCGGCAGCTCTTTTATTTATTAAGTATACTTTATCATCTAATTGATATGTCTGTAACTTATGCTTGTTAGCTCCGAATGTATTTGTCTCCAAAACATCCGCGCCGGCTGCTTTATATTCTTTGTGAATTCTCTTTATCAATTCCGGATTCGACAGATTTATCTCATCGAAACAACGATTGATAAACACGCCTTTGTTATATAGTTCCGTGCCTGTTGCTCCGTCAAATAATATGACGGTATCTCGCAGTTTATCTCTAAAATTTATTTTCGGCATTGGATATTTCCCCGTTACATAAAATTCATACTCCCAATTAGCGTATAATTTTGATCTTATGCAAAGAATTTTCTTCGAGTTGAACAGGATTTTCAGGATTGAGAGATTAAGAGGATTAAGATTTTTTCCCCGTTTTCGCTAAATCTCTTCTCTTAATCCTGTATATCCTCTTAATCCCGTGAATCCTGTTTAAAATCATCACTCAATTTTTATTAGTTCATTAAATCCAACAATTTCTTATTTTTGCATGTTGATTTTATTAGACATAACAGATCTATCGATGAACAGAATGAAAAAATCAGCTTTATTGCTGTTGATGACACTTTTTGCAATAATCACAATCGCGCCTCTAAACGCGGAAGTGCCTGCCTATGTAACAGCCGAACCCAAGAAAGGCGACGGTATAGCAGTATTATTCAAAAGATACGGCATCCCCTATACGGAAATATATAAATCAAAATTCATAGAATTGAACAAAAAGAAATTCGATAAAAACGGCAATTTGATGCTTTCTTTTGAATACAGACTCCCCTTATACAATTGCAAATTTGACGGAAAAACTATCCGTTCATCACTCGGAATAACTGATTTCAATCATGCGAAACAGATTGAAGAGTATAATAAATCATTGAGATATGTAGGTATTAAAAAGCCTTCCTATCAGATTGATAAAAAACTTTGGGTGCTTTATTTTGACTTTATGATCAGCGGCAATCCAACGCCCGCAATTAAGGAAGAAAAGAAGCGAAAATATCCGTTTCTCGGAGCAGATCATCAGAACGTCAGAGTCAGCGATAATTCTCTGAAAAACAACATATACTACCTCGTTTGCGGTCACGGCGGACCGGATCCCGGAGCAATCGGCAAGTATGGCACACACGGGCTCTGCGAGGATGAATACGCTTATGATGTCACACTCAGGCTGGCAGAGCAGTTAATCGGTCATGGGGCAACGGTGTATATGATTGTGACAGATCCTAACGACGGAATCCGAGATGACGCTCTCCTGCATTGTGACAGAGATGAGTTTTATTGCGGCGGAGATACTATATCCAAAGACCAGGTTACTCGTTTGAAAAAGCGCGTTTCGATTATAAATAAACTCTATAAAAAGAACAGGAAATCGGGTAAAAAACAGGAGACTGTTGTTATCCACTTGGATTCACGCACTCGCAAAAAACGCATTGATGTATTTTTCTACTACAGCCCCGGAAGTTCCACAGGCAAAAAGCTTGCTCGGAAGATGTTAAAAACTGTTAAAAGTAAGTACCGGCAAGCACAGCCGAATCGCTCCTACGAAGGCACTATTGGTGCAAGGAATCTCTATGTTTTGCGGGAAACTGTTCCGACTTGCGTATTCATTGAATTGGGTAATATCCGCAACAAGCAGGATCAGATTAGATTTGTAAATAAAGGGAATCGCCAGGCAATCGCTAATTGGCTGGCCGCCGGACTTATGAGACGATAGCAAAATCATCTGTTTGACCCTCAGTCAATCCCCAAGGCAACAGATCAACAGCAAGACTAACAACACTTTAGTACACAGTATTCACAAGGCTATAAAACAGCAGTAATTATTCTGTAACCAATACGTTAATTTTGTTAATGAATTCAATAATTATTTACTATATTTGTATGCAGTTATTTGAAAACAAAACAAAGTCCGGGAGAACGATAACTCGGATCGCTAAGTCAAAAAAAGTTTTGCGCCAAACCATTAGAAAACAAACCGGATCAGGTCTAAGAAAGATCTGAATAATTATTTTATATCCGGGCGCTTAACGGAACGATCGAACAGGAAAAAAGAACTAAAGATTAATTTAATGTAAAAATAATAACACAGGTACAACATGAACATTTTTGTTTTGAACTGCGGAAGCTCGTCTCTGAAATTTCAGATAATCGACACAGATCTTGAACGCATCGAAAATGACGAAGACCTTGAGTTGGCTCGAGGTATTGTAGAACGCATCGGCAGCCAGTCAGTCATATCTTTCAAAGCTACAGGATCGTCTCCGTATAAATCGGCGTTGCCTCTTCGCGATCACACATCTGCTCTTAAATTTATCATTGATTGGGTGACTTCTCCCGAATCAAATATACCGGGCATTAACAGCCTTGAGGATATTCACGCCATTGGTCACAGAACCGTTCACGGCGGTGAAAAATTCAAAAAATCAGTAAGAATAACTGACGAAGTTATCAAAGGAATTGAAGATTGTATCGATTTAGCTCCGTTGCACAATCCCGCAAATTTGAAAGGTATTTATGCCTCTCGCGCCAAATTTGGTCCGGGCATTCCTCAGGTCGCTATTTTTGATACTGCATTCCATTCGACATTGCCGGAAACAGCATTCCTGTATGGTATCCCTTATCAGTTGTATAGAAGATATAAAATCAGGAAATATGGTTTCCACGGTACTTCTCACAGATTTATAGCTCACAGATACAGAAAACTGACTGATACAACAAGAGACAATACAAACATTATCACATTGCACCTCGGTAACGGCGCATCAATTTGTGCGATCAAGGAAGGTAATTCAGTCGATACTTCTATGGGATTCACTCCTCTGGAAGGTCTGATGATGGGTACTCGTTGTGGCGATATCGATCCGACAATCATTGAATTCCTGATGCACAAAGAAGGTGCTTCTATCGATGAAGTAATGAATATTTTAAACAAACGTTCGGGTGTTCTCGGCATATCAGGTTTGACTAACGACATGCGCGATTTGGAAGAAGAAGTCGAAATGTACAATGACAGAAGAGCTCGCTTGGCTCTTGAAATGTACGCCAATCGTGTGCGCAAGTATTTGGGCGCATATATGGCTTCGATCAACGGCTGTGATGCAATCTGTTTTGCGGGCGGTATCGGCGAAAACGCTGTTGATTTGAGAAAAGCTATGTGTGCGAATTTGTCATGCTTCGGGATCGAACTTGATGAGAGTTTGAACAAACTCGCTACGGGCGGAAAAGAAATGATGATAAGCTCAGAAAACAGTATCATCAAAGTATTTGTTATTCCGACAAATGAAGAACTCGTTATGGCTCGTGACACTGCTCGCGTGCTGCTTAACGCTTAATAACTCACTTCACACGCAAGACAACAATTCAACAAGAGATTGCAACCCCTTGTTGTTTAGCATAATAATTCAAATATATATCTTCTAAATTACAAACAGGAAATAACAATGAGTGATAAATTTACAGCAAGCATGCGCGAAAAAGCCTCAAAATTAAATTTAAGAGTAGCGTTACCGGATTCAAACGATGTCAGATCAATCGAAGCGTCGGTTATATTGAAAAATGATAAAATCGCGGTTCCTGTTCTTGTCGGCGACAGCTCGGCTATCAAAAAAACAGCGGCTGATAATAATATTAATATTGACGGAATAGAAATCGTTGATCCGTCTACTTCTGATCTCAAAAACGAATTTGCCGAGATTCTCTTTGAAAATAGAAAACACAAGGGCATGACTAAAGAAAAAGCACTTGAGACAAATCTTGATTCACTTTATTTCGCGGGTCTGATGCTTGAAACGGGCAGAGTAAGCGTTGTCGTAGGCGGAAACGTCTCTTCAACAGGCAATGTAATGCGCGCGGCTATTCATACTGTCGGCGTTGCCGAAGGTATTTCAGTTGTCAGTTCATACTTTATTATGGTATTCCCCGACAAAAAGTTGTGCTTTGCCGATTGCGCTGTTAATCCTGATCCTACAGCTCCTCAGTTAGCGGATATCGCAATTACTTCAGCGAGAAATTTCCAATCCGTTACCGGTGAAGATCCCAGAGTAGCAATGCTTTCATTCTCAACTAACGGCAGCGCGAATACTCCGGCGGTAGAAAAAGTACAGGAAGCTACAAAAATCGTAAAAGAAAAAGCTCCGGACATTCCTTCTGACGGCGAATTGCAATTGGATGCTGCGATCGTTCCTGCTATCGGCGCTAAGAAATTCCCGGGTTCAAAAGTTGCCGGAAACGCAAACGTTTTGGTCTTCCCTGATTTGAATGCCGGTAACATTGGTTACAAGCTAACTCAGCGACTCGCAGGCGCGGAAGCAGTCGGTCCGATCGTTCAGGGTTTAAAAAAACCATTCTGCGATTTATCTCGCGGATGCAGTACTGACGACATGGTAAATGTTGCCGCGATTTGCGTGTTAATGGCATAATCTACTCGAATAAACTGATTTACAATACAATTTTGTCATTCTCGTTCAATCGGGAATGACAGAGTTTTTCATAATAAATTTTGTGTTGAATTATTAATTATAAATTATTAAATCATTCATTACGAGCCAAAATATGTTACTGAATTCATTAGATAAATTCATCGAAATAGCAGCGAGCAAACCTAAGAAAAAAATCGCCGTGGCAGCGGCTGAAGACAAACCTGTTCTCGAAGCTGTCTACGCTGCTCTTAAAGCCGGAATCGTTGAGCCGATCCTTGTTGGTGACAAAGAAAGAATCAACGCGATTGCCAAGGATATTGGTTTCGACTTAGACGATATTAAGATAATTGACGAGAAGAATCCTGCCGAAGCCTGCAAAATCTGCGTGAAGGAAGTGAAAGAAAAACGTGCTCATATTCTGATGAAAGGTCTTGTCGGTTCCGCTGATTTCTTGAGAGCAATTCTGAACAAAGAAACCGGTCTGAGAAAAGGAAGTCTTCTAAGTCATACGGGATTTTTTGAAGCGGACCATTATCACAAAGTTATCGCCGTTACGGATGCGGCGCAAAATATTTCTCCTACTGTTGAAGACAAAGTCGGCATTATAAACAATGCCGTTGATATGTTTCATCGCCTCGGAGTTGACAAGCCCAAAGTCGGGATTGTCGCTGCCGTAGAAGTAGTAAACACAAAGATGCAGGCAACTGTAGACGCCGCGCTTTTGACCATGATGAACAAACGCGGTCAGATAAAGGGATGCGTTATTGACGGGCCTCTTGCATTCGACAATATAGTATCAAAAGAAGCAACTGAACATAAAGGTATAATAAGTGACGTAGCAGGTGACGCTGATTTAATCGTCGTCCCCAACATTGAAGTAGGTAACGTTTTGTATAAATCATTTACATATTTTGCCGGAGCAAGTGTAGCCGCGGTTATGCTCGGAGCCTCAGCCCCGATCGTACTGACCTCGAGAGCGGATTCTGACAGAAGTAAATTGTTATCAATCGCGCTTGCCGCATCATATTAATCTATAGGACAAACGAACAGAAAAATGAAAATATTAGCCATAAATCCGGGTTCAACATCAACTAAAATTGCTGTATACGAAAATACAACTGAACTGTTTGAAACAGTTATCCGCCATGATTTAGATGTTATCTCTGAGTACGAACATATCATCGATCAATATGATTTTAGAATGAAGATTATCATTGATGTTTTGAAAGAAAAATCAATTGATCTTAATTCTATAGATTTCGTTGTAGGTCGAGGCGGTTTGGTTAAGCCAATTCCCGGTGGCGTATATGAAGTCAACGATATAATGATAGAGGATCTCAGAATCAGTCCTCTCGGCGAACACGCCTCCAATCTCGGTGCGATGATTGCCAAAGCAATAGCGTCTGAAATAGGTGATGACATTAAATCATATATCGTCAACCCTGTAGTAGTCGATGAAATGAACGACTTAGCGCGATTCTCAGGACATCCTGAGCTTCCGAGAATAAGTATTTTCCACGCATTGAACCAAAAAGCTGTAGCTCTAAGATATTCTCGTGAAATTGGCAAAGATTATGAAGAACTTAATCTGGTTGTAGTCCATCTCGGCGGAGGTATCACGGTTGGTGCTCACGAAAACGGCAAAGTCATTGACGTTAACAACGGTTTGGACGGTGAAGGACCTTATTCTCCGGAAAGATGCGGCACTCTGCCGGCAGGCGCGTTAGTGAAACTTTGCTATTCAGGGAAATATCAGTATCACGAAGTAAAAAGAATGATAACCGGCAAGGGCGGATTTGTAGCGTATCTAAACTCCAACAACGCTTATGATATTGAGTTAAATTCAGAAAAAGACGAAAAATCTCGTATGGTGTTCGAAGGCATGATATATCAGGTAGCTAAAGAAGTCGGTGCCTGTTCAACGGTTCTGAGCGGCAAAGTTGATGCGATTCTCGTAACCGGCGGCATAGCTCATTCAAATCCTTTGATTGAGAAATTAACCAAAAGAGTCGGATTTATCGCTCCGGTCAAGGTTTACCCGGGCGAAGACGAAATGCGTTCTCTGGCAGAAAGCGTATATTACTCATCTAAGGGCGAACAGGAAATCAAGATTTATATATAAGGATTTCTTGCATAATTTGTATAAGAGTAAAGTTCCTCAGATTGATTCTGAGGAACTTTTTCATTAATAAGGTCAGTATCCTAAATATATTTTGTTTGTTATCATATCGGCTTGTATTTTTGTAATTGAGTTTTATTCATCAATATAAGATATCTGCATATATGTCTTCCGAAAATTTACTCGGCAAAATAGAGAACTACTTCCTGCTCCAAAAAGAGCTTGGCGGAGACATTTTGCTTTATGACAAACCTGAGGGCAAGCACTCCCCTGTCGAAGAAACAATTGCGGCAGAAGTCAAAGTATCGGTTGCTGAAGACAAAGCACAAAACAACGACAATGAAACTATATCAGGAACTATATCAGAAAGCAAGACAGACGTGGCTAAAGACATAAAAAAATGGGAACAATCAAATACTTTAGATGATCTGTATGAACAGATTCATAATTGTAAAAATTGTGCTTTGGGAGAAACTCGAAATCAATTTGTTTTCGGAACGGGCAACCCAAATGCTGATCTTGTAATAATCGGTGAAGCTCCGGGAGCTGACGAGGACGCTCAAGGCAAACCGTTTGTAGGTCGAGCAGGCAAACTGCTGACGAAAATATTGGAATCTGTCAATCTGTCTCGCGACGAAGTATTCATCTGTAACATTTTGAAA
>JAQIDA010000144.1 GCA_027858275.1 Candidatus Kapaibacterium sp.
TCGCCCCCTGTTTATTGAGGCGCTAAACTGTGCTGAGAACGGTGACTCAAAGTATACAAGAAAAACATCTCCGGGGCAGAATGATTTTTATTGGAGCAAGTATTTCGCTTCAGGGAACATTGCTTATGTTATATCAATAATAGATAATATTCAGTATATAAACGAAAGAAAAGATCCCTATCTGTACCTAACTGCCGGTTCCGCAAAATGGTCGCTTTCAAGTAATGCCGCCCAACATCCCGAAATCAGAGAAATTATTAACGATCAAATTAAAATCAGAGGCGGCGCAATTCAAAAAGAATTGGAAGATTTGTTAGAAAAGAATCCTGAAGAACTTCAAGACGAAATGGTCCAAGTATTGAAATCAAATAAGGAAAATTGGGAGAAGGAGTAAAATTCTTTCATGTCCATATCAGAAACAGGGATTTCAAACCAACTTACTACATTTGTTTTCATTATATATCTCAACAGCATGAACTTTCAGAGGCAGAACTGCTGCAAGAGCATCCGCATCCGCAGCCTTCGTCAGCGGCAACAGTCAAATCCGAGTTCATATAATGCTTCAATCTTTCATTTCGAATTATCTCTAAGTCTTCGCGCTTGACAATTACTTCCATACCTTCCTGTGGCTTCGTTGAGCAAGCATAATCATATTCGCCGTTTACTTCAACCACACAAGAATTGCAGCATTTAGATTCTTCGATGTCTCTGTAACAGGGTGCAGGAATACCTATTTTTACTCTGGCGGCAAGGTCAACCAGATTTTTATCACTCTCGAAAATTTCAACTACTTTATTATCAATTGTCATGAATACTTTTTGATTAGATGTATTCTTTTCTTCATTGTTAATTTGATTATTTTGATTCATTTATTTCTCTTTCATAAAAAAGTATTTATTAATATTCTATTGTAGACGGCGAAGTTTCAAAAGGGACGCAAAGTTTTTTTACTTTTTACATTCTTTGCAGGAAATAATTTTTTGATTGTATTCAATAATATGCCCGCCGGAATCAATGCTGAACTGACAACAATTAGTAAACAAATCTTTGAGCATCGAACGCCCTCTTTGAATCCTCGATTTCGCGCCCGACAAGGACAGACCAATATCTTCAGCTACTTCTTGCTGTGTATATCCTTGTATCTCAGATAGTAGTACTGCTTCTTTGTATGGGTCCGACAATTGATTAATCATCGGCAGCAGGCATTCCGTCAAACCTTTTTTGACATCATCATTTTCATTGTCAACATCGGGCAGAACCCATTCAGGAATAGAGTCTTCCTGATTTCGTGATCGATAATAATCAATAATTGTATTGCGAGTAATCTGAAAGACCCAGCTTTGAAGCTTGGTATCATCTTTTAATGAATGAATGTGAGAATGTATTTTCAAAAATACGTCCTGTATGTTATCATCAGCTTCGGCAGGATCTTTTATTTTCCTGACGATATAATTGCGAAGCTGTTGATAGTACTCTTTCCAAATATGTTCTGTTTTTTGCATTCGTGTGTTTGGCATATGAATAGTATAACAAAAAAAGCCTGTCTCTAATTCAATATGCGAATGAAGACAGGCTATATTTTATCGTTGGTTGAAAAATGAGGAGGTTGTGTTTTATTTTCCATCCCTGTATCCTTTTCCGCTCTCAAGCGTCATACTCTGTGGAACCGGTTATCATAAAGAAATTCAGAGCAAGGGCTAGCAGACGGTTGTGCGGTTTGTGGTCGAGTGATACTAAGTGAAATGTAGATACTATTTATTAGATGGTTTCCTTTGTTTTCCGGCATAAAGTATCAATCGAATCAACTCATTAGCAGCACTTAATAATATTATTAGTTAAATATCGTCTGCCTGATAAGTTTATTAATCAACAAAGGAAAACAAATGAAAAAGAAGATGGGCAGTGCAGACAGAATAATCAGAATTATTATAGCTGTGATTTTCACGGTATTATACTTCAACGGCACTATTGAAGGAACACTCGGAATTGTTCTGATGGTTTTATCAGCTATTTTCGTATTGACAAGCTTAGTCAGTTTTTGTCCGCTATACGCTCCCTGCGGAATGAAAACCTGCCGAACAAAAGAGGAAGAATAATCCTTCAGAAATTGACCTCGCTTTCAGAATTTAATACAAACGCCCTTGAGAAACATTTCTCAAGGGCGTTGATAGTTAGGTCCTACAAATTATCATTTATTAAGGGATTACATCGCCGGAGGTCAAATTAATTTTAATGTTATTGTCCTGAGGCGGCAAATCCGTGAGCATGGATATGAGGATTGTTCCGAGATATTGCTGAGTTTGATCTCCTGATCCCATCAGCAGATCAATTAATCCTTGTAGCTGAGGAGTTGTTGTTTCATCACCTTTGTAATGAGTCAACCATGCTTCAGAAATTGAAGGAGCGATTTGCCCGGCAACAGTTGCGTCAACACCAAACAACTGTACAAGAGTATATACTATGAGGTTGTACATTCCTTCGTGGTACACTCTGGTAGAATATTCAACGAAATTTTCTCCTCCTAAATCAAAATCAATATTTGTTATATGATTTGTTTTTATCTCGAGTATGTCCGAGTTGCTCACTTCGCACATACGCCAAGCACTTGGAGCCGAAATAGCTGAACCGGTTTCAACATCAAACAACCAATCTGTGGCGTTATTATGTTTAACAATGTCATTGGCATGGAAATGTCCTGTAAATGCAACTTTCACACCTCTTGCGGCAAAATTATCAGCAATTTGTTGCCAGTTTTCAACCACATAATCTGAAGAAATCTCAAATGTGCTTTGCGATGTAAAATGCTCTACGAGTCCAAAATGCATCAGAGCAAACACAGTTTTTCCTTCATCAACAGCCATTCCTATTTGATCGTTTGCCCAGGTAAGAGTTGATTCTTTAATTTTACCGCCGATCACGCTTTCTTCACCGGGAACGTTCTCCTCGTAGCGTCCGGCGTCAATGGCCAAAATGACCAATCCTTCAACAGGCTCTGCGACATAGCTCATTGAGTTCGGATCTCGGTTAATGGCCTGAGCGTATCCGTAAGCACCCATAATACTTTCAAATTCAGCAGTGCTGACATTAGGGGTCGACACAGAGTTGCCGCTTGAATAGTTTTCTGCCCAAGAATTACTGATATCATGATTTCCGGGAACTACATATACTTCTTTACCGGAGGCTTCAATTCTCTGCAAATATCCGGCAAGTGCTTCAAGGCTGATTTTCTCACCGTCTTTAGTCAAATCACCGGGAACCAGAACAAAATCTGCATCTGAGGCAATAATTTTATTTGTCATAGCTTCCAAAATGGATTCAGACTGTTGCAATAGTTTGCGTCCGTATTCGAAGTAAACTTCGCTTGGGTCTAAGGGTGTAGTTAAGGATTGGGCCAATAGGTGAACATCAGACATAACTGCAAATTTGAAGTTCATGCCGTCATTTGAATTGTCAATTGGGGTGCTGCTCTCCTCAGCACAAGCTCCGAACATCAAGACAATGCCGACCAAAACCATTACAAGTTTCAGTCCGTACATTCTAACTGTCTTTTTCATACAAGAACCTCTTTGGATATTGATAAAGTTGAATCATCATGTGTATGCTAATTTTTCGAACAGCAAATCTATATGATTAATTAATTCTCAATCAAACTGAATCCGCAACAAAATAACCATAATTGTTATTAAAAACAAATTATTTTTGGGAGTGGGTTGGGGTTGGTAATGAAATAATGAAAATATGTTTTGAATGCTATGATTATATTCATATTTTGCTTGAAATACTTATGTCTAAACAAAAGCAACATACTATGTATAAGACTCTAAAAGAAATTCAAAAGCTCAACGAGAGTGATCTGAGAACAAAAGTGTTAATTCCTTTATTTGAAAAAATGGGGTTTAAAGGGATAAGGCATACACATGGGCCGAATGAAGAAGGAAAAGACATTGTAATGTATTTGACAAATTCTCTCAAAGAGAGAGAATACTATGCTGTTGTCGCAAAGGCAGGAATTATTACTGGCTCGGCAACAAATAACAACAACAGTGCCAATGAAGTAAAGAATCAAATTGAAAGTTGCTTTGACATGGAGTATGACCCCATTCCAGGTGAAACTCTGAATATAAACAAGGTTTATGTTATAACTTCTTTTAAAATTACATCAAGTGGCAAAAAAACAATTGAAAAGAAAATTAATACAGTAATGTTCAGAAATACTGAATTCTTTGACGGAGACAAATTATTTGAACATATAGAGAAGCACTTTAGTTATGAATTTTCTTTTTTGCAGGACAAAAAGATAAAAAAAGAAATTAGTAATTATAATGAATACTGGGATTATAAAATTGAAGTTTTAGGTGATCATCTGGTTCATGT
>JAQIDA010000155.1 GCA_027858275.1 Candidatus Kapaibacterium sp.
AAAATTTTGAAATCTTCCGATTTATTAATAAATAAAAATTCAAATTAGACTATCGGCAATTCTTCAGGGGCATTAGTCAGGTGTTTGCCGCCGCTCCTTGTTACATGGATGTTGTCTTCAATACGAATTCCGAATTTGTCAGGAATGTATATCCCGGGTTCTACGGCAAGGACCGCGTCTTCAGGAATGATTTCCGTGTCTGTTCTAAAAGTAATCAAAGGTCTTTCATGGGGGACCAAACCGATACCGTGTCCGAGTGAATGTTGGAAATTATCTCCGTAGCCGGCTTCAACGATAATATCACGAGCTGAAGCGTCCAATAATTTCCCGTTTACAGCGGGATGAATTTTAGCAATTGCCGCTTCTTTTGCTTCATGTAATAGTTTATATATTTTTTTCTGTTCTTTAGTCGCTTTGCCTACCGCGACAGTGCGAGTAATGTCAGATAAGAATCCGTTGACCGTACATCCGTAATCCATTAGGACGATGTCGCCTTTTTTAATAACTCTGTCCGTCGGTTTACCATGTACCATAGCTGAGTTAGGGCCGCTTAACGCAATGATCGGGAAGGCGTCTGATTCTGAGCCTAAGAGTCTGCCTTGATGAGCAATCTCGACGGCAAGATCTATTTCAGTAATTCCCGGCTTGATAAATTTGAGCATTTTTTCATAAACTTGCTCTGCGATTTCACAAGCTTTTTGAATGGCCGCTAATTCATCAGTAGACTTCGGCATTGTGAAAGGTTCCACTACTGCCATAGCCGGTTTGAATTTCAAGGGCCTCATTTTGTTGCGAATATCCACTGCGTCAGAATATGAAGTTCTGTCAGCTTCAAAAGCGATCGAGGAAGTGTTTTTCAAGAATTTTTCTGTTTTGAGCAAATCCCATACGTCTCTGCTGATATGAGTAAACATACCGGGCAAGTCGTATAGTTCGTTTTTAATCTGCTCTTCATATCTGTCATCAGTGACAAAATGAATTTCTGTTTCTGTGATGAAAATCGTTGACGCTGTTCCATAAAAATTAGTCAAGTACCTTATGTTCGGCAAATAAGTGACAACAAGAGCGTCTGTTTTCAAGTCTTCGAGTGTGAAGCGCAATTGTTGTAAACGTATATCGGCAATAGCCGGATAGCTAAGTTCAGTATTATTATCTGCATTCATATTTTTTACCATAATCTAATTGAGCAGTATTATTTAACAAAATAATTCGGTGATTCTTTTGATATATTTATGTCGTGCGGATGTGATTCTCTGAGTCCGGAAGCGGTCATTTTTACAAATTTAGCTTTCTTCTTCATATCCGCGATTGTTCCTGTTCCGCAGTATCCCATCGCGGATCTTAAACCGCCGATGATTTGAGCTATTGTATCTCGCATAGTGCCTTTGAAAGGAACACGTCCTTCGATTCCTTCGGGAACAAGTTTAGAAATACCTTCTTCGGCATCTTGGAAATATCTGTCGGCTGACCCTTGGGCCATTGCTCCGAGTGAACCCATTCCGCGATACATTTTGAATGCTCTGCCTTCGAAGATTACTTTTTCGCCGGGACTTTCTTCGTGTCCGGCTAACATTGATCCAACCATAACTGCATCTGCTCCGGCCGCTAATGCTTTGGGAACGTCTCCTGTTTGTTTAATTCCGCCGTCGGCAATTACAGGAACATTGTGTTTTGCGGCAGCTCCGGCAACGTTCATAATCGCTGTCATCTGAGGGACTCCGACTCCGGCAATAATTCTTGTTGTGCAAATTGAACCGGGACCTATACCAACTTTAAGTCCGTCAGCTCCGGCTTCAATCAATGCTTCTGCTGCTTCAGCAGTGGCAATATTCCCGGCTATAACTTGGAGATCGGGGTGCTTGGCTTTGACTTTTTTTACAGTTTCTATCACGAGCTTTGTATGTCCGTGAGCCGTATCAACAAAAATCGCGTCCACTCTCGAATTAACAAGGGCCTGAACTCTTTCGCAAGTGTTCTCGGCAATACCTACAGCCGCACCGACTCTGAGCCGACCTTTTTCGTCCTTGCAAGCATTCGGATGTTTTTTCTTTTTCTGAATATCTTTGAAAGTGATCAGACCAAGCAACATGCCGTCTTTATCTACTACGGGCAGCTTTTCAATTCTGTGCTGTTGGAGAATTATTTCAGCTTCTTCCAAAGTTGTACCGAAAGGAGCAGTGATAAGATTGTCCTTAGTCATCGCGTTTTGAATTAATTCTTGAGGATCAAGTTGGAATCTCAAGTCGCGATTAGTAATGATTCCGATAAATTTTTTATTTTCATCGACAATCGGAAATCCGGAAATGTGGAATTTCGCCATCAAATCTAAAGCGTCTTTGATTTTGTTAGTGCCTCTCAATATAACAGGATCGTTGATCATACCGCTTTCGGAGCGTTTGACCAAATCGACTTGTTCTGCCTGATCTTTGATGGACATATTCTTATGTATCACGCCTATGCCGCCTTCGCGAGCAATTGCTATTGCCATATTTGATTCGGTGACGGTATCCATTGCCGCGCTGAGTATCGGCAAATTAAGAGTGATTTTTTGGGTAAGTTTAGTCCCTAATTGCGCGTCCCTCGGCAACAAATCGGAGTAACCGGGGATTAACAAGACATCATCAAATGTGATCCCTGTTTCAACTATTTTGACATTGTACATATTAGCAGATTTATTTTATTTAACATTATATATTTCAAGTATTTTAAAGTTTCGTCTTTGAGACGAGTTGGAAAACAATGTTGTTATTTCACTACCGGAAATCAATTCCGATAAAAAAATTCACATATTATAATGATTATATATCATTAATCAAAACATTATTTAGCAGAATGAGGATTATCTGTGTGTTTTAGTGTATGAATTTATGAATCGAAGATGAATTTTCTGCATTTGATAAATATCAAATATAGTCAATATCAAAAGAGCGAAGTGTCATAGGACGCTTCGCTCTTATTTGTCAGTGAGTTGAGTTAAGAAATCGTTTGAAATTTCTTAGCGGCTTTCAGCATGTTGTCTGATTCCGCAAGAATCTTGCTGAGCTCAGCTGCATGGACTTTGTCGGCTGCTTTGAAATTTTTATAAGCTTCATCGTGATCAGCTTCTGCCTGCGTCATATCAATCGAGCTTGCTTCAGTAGCCGTTTCCACAAGAAGCGACACTTTGTTATTTATGATTTCGACAAAACCGGTTCCCGTAGCGAACAACAAGGTCTTGTTTGAATCATCGGCGATTTTGACGATTCCGAGATCAATCGATGACATAATCGCTGCGTGATTACTCAGAGCCTGAAACGGACTTTTCGAACCCGGAACGCTTACCGATACGGCTTTGCCGGAGTAGATGATTTTTCGCGGAGTTACAATTTCCACACTCATTAATTTATCTTGAGCCATTCTATTTCTGTCCCGCTTAATCTTACTAATAATTTAATTATTATAAACATGCAACAATGGTTACTTCTGTTTATTGTATTTGTCCCAAACTTCGTCGAGTGTGCCTGTATACGCGAAATATCCTTCGGGGATTTCGTCGCATTCGCCGGCCAATATAGATTTGAAGCCTGCGATAGTATCTTCGATTTTCACATATTTGCCCGGGAATCCTGTGAACTGTTCCGCAACAAAGAAAGGCTGTGAGAAGAATTTCTGCATCTTACGAGCGCGATAAACAGTCAATTTATCTTCGTCGGACAATTCGTCCATTCCGAGGATGTTAATGATGTCCTGAAGATCTTTGTATTTCTGAAGCATCATTTTCACGTTTGTAGCGGTATTGTAGTGATCTTCACCAACGATAAGCGGATCAAGGATTCTTGATGTTGAATCAAGCGGATCCACAGCAGGATATATACCAAGCTCTGAAATCTGTCTTGACAACACTGTTATGGCATCAAGATGAGTGAAAGTATTTGCGGGAGCAGGGTCAGTTAAATCGTCTGCGGGAACATACACAGCCTGAACTGATGTAATTGAACCGTCGTTTGTCGATGCGATTCTTTCCTGCAAAACACCAAGTTCCGTCGCCAATGTCGGCTGATAACCAACGGCCGAAGGCATACGTCCGAGCAAAGCTGATACTTCAGAACCCGCTTGGATGAAACGGAAGATATTATCAACGAATAACAACACGTCGCGTTTCTCTACATCGCGGAAATGTTCCGCAACAGAAAGAGCTGTAAGAGCTACTCTTGAGCGAGCTCCCGGCGGTTCGTTCATCTGACCGAACACGAGTGCGGTTTTGTCAATAACACCTGATTCCTGCATTTCCTTATAGAGATCGTTACCCTCGCGAGTACGTTCTCCAACGCCGGCGAAACATGAGTAGCCGCCGTGATGCTTTGCGATATTGTGAATAAGTTCCTGGATAATAACAGTTTTACCAACACCGGCGCCGCCGAATAGACCTGTTTTGCCGCCCTTAGTGAACGGTTCGATCAAGTCGATAACTTTAATACCTGTTTCGAACATTTCAGCGTTTGTGCTTAATGTGTCAAAATCAGGTGACGGTTTGTGAATAGAACTGTAATTTTTTGTTTTGATTTCGCCTTTGCCGTCAATGGCATCGCCTGTAACGTTCATCATTCTTCCCAATACTTCAGTGCCGACCGGCACAGTAATAGGACGTTCCGTATCAATAACTTTCATCCCTCTTACAAGACCGTCAGTAGAATCCATTGATACCGAACGAACACGATCTTCGCCGAGATGCTGCTGAACTTCACATACCAGAATAGTTTCTTCACCTGTTTCGGGTGATTTTCTCGGAATATGCAGAGCGTTAAGAACTGCCGGAATAGTGCCTACTTTAAATTCAATGTCTACTACCGGACCAATAACCTGTACAATACGACCTTCATTCATACGACCGCGACTCCAATTATTTTTTACATTTATTTTTTATCTAAATTTCTGTTTCAATGATTACTTTTCCCTTTAAACAATATATGTTTATCGAAAATATGTAACTAACACTTAAAATTAAGCAATTCCCGGCAAACCAACAACAGATGAGTGCTTGTATTTCCGTCAAAGAATAATATCTGTATTCAATAAGTTTTTTGTATCAAAAAGCATACAGTATCTAAGTGCTTGATTAATTAGGATTAATATAATATTTGTGTTTGCCCGTTCAAGATTGGTTTTGCTGTCGGGATCAAAAGAAATATTTAAAATATAGGGGCGGCTGTGTTTCGGAATGACTTGCTTGAAATACGCTTCCTGATTAGCAGAAGTATGGAATCGGTTAGTAAATTATTCTACAACAATGAATTTTGTTGATATGCTGATGTTGCCTGAAATCAAGACACACCAATATAAGCCGGAAGACAGATCGTCAGTATCAAATGTTGTTTCATACTTACCGGCTTCTAAAATTCTGCTTAAAGGAATTTTAATCAATTTACCGACTGAGTTGTATATTTCCAGCTTAGTGAATGCATGATCAGCGATCGAAAATTTGATATTAATGACGCTGGATGCCGGATTGGGATTGATAATCGGGGTTTCATTGGCGTATTCTTTAAATTCAATTTTGTGTTTGGATCTACAGTAATCTTTGAAAGTAATTGACGGCGAATCGGTTTCACGGAAATCGACACACTTATTATCATTAGTGAATATCTCAAGTTCGACATTTCTGTATTCGTCATCGTCATCTGCAAGCGGCAGATAAGTGTTGAAATCTAATTGCAGCAATTCACCTTTACCGATCAGATAGTCGTCTTCAATCTCGGAGCTGAGAGAGATATAGACTTTACCCTGATCCAACACATATTGGATATTATTAATTAGAAATCTTCCGGCTATTAATTCTCCGATTCGGATTGAGTCAGGAATTACTTTGAAAGTTCTTTTTGGGTAGCGAATTTCAACAGTGAAATCGTTGACTTTTGCTTTTGCGAGATCGGGACCGTCGCGCAGCATAACAGAGGCAGATATAATATCTCCTATTTTGCTGTTGAGCATTGCGTCGGGTATACTCAAGTATGTGTCAGCTTTGTAATAGAATGACTCTCCCTCAACTTTGCCGTATACTATTCTGTTATTTTCAGCGGAATTATAAATTATTATATCAGCTTCTGCTTTACCGGGAATCGGAGGATCGTATAATATTTTAACTTCTCTTTGTGAATCCTCGAGCACAGTAAAGCTTCCGTCGCTAGTTTCATTTAAGAGGCTAAATCCGACGTCGGACGGAGCGAATCTTATTGAATCTACATTGATATTACCTGAACCGTAATTTTCTAAGATACAAACCAATGTATCAAGCTCACCATAACAGATTGTATCAGAGCGAGCATCTGTGACCCTTATGCCCTTTAAAATCCCGTATCCTTTCAGATGGACAGTATCCTTGTTTTCGGAATCACAGACAGGGATTAATTCAGCCAATCCCGGTCCTTCTTTTTGAGCTAAAAAGAATACTTGGAATTCTAATGATTCGCCGGCTTGTAATACTTTCGGCAAGTTTATAGCGGAACTATCATATTTAAAGCCCTCAGTTCCATATTCGGTTAAAACTTTGCTGACAACTCCCGGGTCGGGTGATATTGTCAAATCAGAAATCATCATGCTGTCGGCAAATTCCCAATGTTCATTAGTTATAGTGATAAATCTCGGCGGCGGATTCTTGCTGAATTGGACGATCGTAGTGCCAAAATCATAATCCCCGGTTCTGACTCGCGGCACAATCCCTGTGCCAGAAAACAAAACTTTATAACGAGTCGCCGACGGACCGGCAATCCTGAATGACAGTATCGCGCTGTGTATTCCGGGACGTGTCGGTTTGAAACTGACATCAAAGACCAGGCTGTCGCCGGCATCAAGTAACTTTGCGTTCAATAAATCTTCATCAAAGGGTTTGCCGTCGAACAGGAAAGAACCGGCATCATTGTCAAATTCCGGAGACAGAATTCTGTATTGTTCATTTGTCGCAAAATTTCTAAAGACTAATTGTGAACTTGCAGGATAGGGAGCAATCGGGTGATCGGGAAGATCAATTCTTAATCTGTCCCAAAAAAATTCAAGTGAATTGGAGAATTTCGCGCTGCTGCTTTCCGCATTGATATAGCAAATGCTGTCTGTAGCCAAGGCATTGGAGAAAAAAATCACTCTGCTGTTATATGAAGCATTGTTTTCGGATTTGAATGTTACGCCGAATTGAAAACTCTCTCCCTTACGCAAAATCAGCGGAGCAGCTTCACTGATATTATCCAGACCGCTGACTTCAAAAACAGACTCTGTAGGGAAATCAACTGAGTATATTTTCAAATCTGCAGCACCTCGATTATATATTTTCGCTGTTTTGGAATAGTCCTGATTCATGGGAACTTTACTGAAGTCAATGTCATCAACCTCAATAATCGGAGCGATTACACTTACTTCAACTTTGGCAATATTCGAGACTGAACAAGAATTTCCGACTCCTATTGAATCAGTATAATACCCGGCAGTCTTTCCGTAGGTTGATATTCGGCAGCGAATACTGTCACCGGGATTCATCGGGAACGGCAAAGAATCGGTATAATATTCAATTTCAAATTCTGAAGCGGAAGTTTTTTTCAATGTCATCTGATCGACTATGATCGGGTGAGTTGATTTATTAATCAAAAGAAAATCACGGAAAGAACTCTCTCCGACATTAATCGTGTTAAGTTGCAGCAGTTCAGGTTCAATAAATAAATACGGGGCGTGATATTCTGCTTCATAACTAACCTGATTGCCTGCATTATCAATAAAAGTGATTGTTATTTCAGCGTCTTTGCTTGAATCTATCGGAACTATATTCCAATTGATAAAATATGTTTCGCCTTCTTCAAACGGGTCATGTGAAAATTTATAGTTGCCGTTTGCATTGCCGGACTGCTGAATCGTTGCTAAATTTGAGCGGATTTTCGAGTCATTGGGCATGTCGATCAGATTGCCGTAATATCTACCGCAACCGAGAGTATCAACAGATAAATACGGTGCTTCGGTATCCTCTTCCGCAGCAAAGCTAAATATGGGAATCAGCAACAGAAATCCCACAAGCGCAATCTTCAGAAAGACGCTCGGAGAATTCACTGAGTTCTCATTAAAAGACAACAACAACTTATCACTCAAATATTAGTATAACAAAAAATATCGTGCATTATTATGCAGTTCGAAAAATAGCAATAATTTTGATAAGACGCAATAGTAATTGTTTGTATTTATCAGGGTTCTTTAAAATACAAGTTCTTGAAATTTGAGTGCAATTGTATTTAGAATCATATACCGGCTTTAATTCCGAAGAACAATGTTCTCGGACGTGACGGTCCGTAAACGTATCCGGCGTCTCTATATAATCCTTTGTCGAAATCATTATCCAATTGAGCCTGCAGTTCAATTGTTCCGCACTGAACCGTTGCTCCGGAACCGTTGCGACGTTCTTGTATTATAACTGAAGCTGTATCACATGTTATTAGGACAAACAAAATCTCTGTTTGACCCTAACGACAGGATTGACATCAATATGGCAATCGTATAATTAATTTGTGCTTTTGTGTGTAATTGGAATTAGAGAGCAAATATTTGAATTTTGAATTTTCGCTGTTGTTCTATGCTATATGTCATCGTGGTATATGATTATGGGGTTTGAAAACTGTCTTGGATTTGTGAAATATTTTTTTTGAGTGACTCAAACAACATTCAAAAAAATTATGTATATTAGGGGAATTAGAGATATTTGTTTTTTATCATTATCGAGGAGCTGATCAAGATGAAAAAATTATTACTTTTTATAGCGCTTATTGCTATCAGCGGGAACCTGTTT
>JAQIDA010000199.1 GCA_027858275.1 Candidatus Kapaibacterium sp.
ATAATCTGATTCGGTATAAACTATGTACTGTCCGTTTGAAGAGGAAGACAGATAGTAACTTGAAGGATTATCAGTCAGTATTTTTTTGATGTTATCATTGTTGTTGATATCTATGATACCATAGTCCGAATACTGATAATTGTATACCAAATTATTTTTCCCCGCACTGTATGCAAAATAATAATCAAATGAGGTCTGACCGTTGAGCAAATTTAGTGTTGAGCTGTAGTTATCACTACCGTAATAAGTCATTTGGTAGTAATGAGTGATTTTTGGTTTGATATTTAATCTAAATTCCCGGTTTGATCCAAAATAATAATTATCAACAATCACACTTGTTGTATTAATATCAGTAATAGTATCACCCCGGTACGAAACGTTTATTAAATAAGCATCGAAATTCTCGGGGAATTCGCATTTATTCCAGAACAATCTCAGGGTCGTATCGTTGATTGTTTCATATTGCAATTTCGGAAAATTACCGCTGTAACGGCTTTCGGGATAATAATATGCTTTATTGCTGCCGGCGGCTTTCAATATTAGTTGGTAGTTTGCGCTCTCACCAACATAATGAGGGTCTACAAATGAGCAGCTGTCAATTGAGCTATATACTGTGAGTATCTCAGGACAATTATATCCGTCTAAAACAAACTTAGTCAACCTATAGCTAATGATAGAGTCTATCGGTGGTTTCTTCCATGATATTTCTAACTTGCCGTCAATTTTTTTAACCGTAATTTTGGGCAAATCAAAACGTTGAATATCATAATAAATAATCACCCATTCTTTTTTTACAACAAATCTTTCAAGTTCGGCCAGATCGGCAAGCGAACCAGTCCCGGAGGCGAAATGAGCTTCAAAAACAACTCTGTGTGTGTCCAAAGCCGTTTGCTTCAAGACGGGAAATAATCCAAAGTTGTTACTTCGGGTGTCAGATGTTTTATGAAGGGAATCATCGACGACTACATAAGCCTGTAGGAATTTTTTATTAGAATTTGTAAAATTGTATCTGAGGTAGATCGATTGATTAGCCGGCTGCCAAATAGTGTCTTTGTCCCAGTTAAGCTCTACATCATATATTAGAGGCGGAGTGTTAGGATCAACTTCCACAAAATGATTGCCCGTTGGCTCATATTCACATGCCGCAAAAAATATTATTCCAAACAAAATCAATGTCGGAAACAAAATAAATCTAAAATACTTTTTCATATCGTATACTCTGTTTTGTGATTCAGTCAAATATATAATAATTACTTGATTCATTTATCATAATTGAGATTAAGCAATAATCTCCTTATAAAAAACAAGAAATTACGATGAAAAATGACGCCCTAATTGTGCGTATCTACAATTAATGGGCAATTCCGGACAGAATAACTAGTTATAATAGCCCGATGATTTTTTGATAAAGGCTCTTTGGCGTTTGTATATCCTGATTCGTTTTAACATTTTCTCAATTTCCTCATCAAGGTCTTTTTCTTCTTTGTCTAAGGAAATGGAACGATAAGTTAATATGTTATTAACTGAAACGGAATCTTTTTCTTCGGGGAAAAGACCGGTACAAACCAAATAATTATCAGTCGTTTCGTCATTTTTGCGATAACGTTTGTAGAATCTCAGCCAACCTTTATGACCTTTCACAGCGATAAGCTTCTCTTCGAGATAAACAAGACTGTCCTTCTCTTCATTGTACGCGACCGGATATATTTGAGCTTCGGCAAAAGCCTGTCTGCTTTTGTATTCATCGTCCATCAAATCAGTTTTGTCTGCTTGATTGAGATATACATACAACAGTCGTCTGTCTTGGCGTCTTTCGGCAATTTCGTTGATGACATCCTGATCAAAATCAATATCATTTTTCAGATACAAATATATTGTTAAAATGCGCATTTCGTTATTGCTTGATTTCAACAGTTTTTCGAGATACTTCTCAACAGCCGGTTCATCCGACCACTGCATAAGCATGATCGCAAAATTTAGCTGCAAATAACGATTATGTTCTTTTTTAAGAAAAACTTGGTTGTAGTTAGTGTTGTTTGAATAATCGCTGCCGCCGTTGGTATCTTTCTTTTCTGAAGAGAGTCTGCGCTTGAGATCGTTTCGCGCTTCTCGAATAATTATTTTTTTGTGTCCGTTTAATATATCTTTACCCGGAACTCCCTTTTCAAGGATCTTCGCCGCAAGCCTTGTTACAGAGTATTTATACTCCGGATATTGGAGATAATCCAGCAATTCAGGAAACAGATTGGCTGCTGTTTCGAGCGAATCCTCAAAGCTGAGGAAAATTTTTCGGATGTCGCTGTAATCGGAAGCTAAGGGCGTATCCCGATCCAACAGCTCTAAAAACTTAGCGCATGACTCTTTGCTCTTGAGTTCTGACAGTGTGCTCAGCACTGCCAGTTGCACCTGCAGAGTATCTGTAGCACGATTAAAATATTCATCTAAGAAGTCAATTATATCGTCATTTTTCAGAGTTCCCAAGGACTTTATCAAACTCAATCTGTATTGAAATTCATCAGCATCGAACTCGAAGTCATCCAGCAATTCCATAAGATCATCAGCATCTTTATCCTTGAATTCAAACTGATCAAGCGAGCGCAAAGCCTGATAGCGTTCAGTACTGTCACCGGAAGCAAGAGCTTCAAAAAACATATCTGAGTGATCCGCGAACAGACTTTTGCCGAACACTGTATCTGCCGGCGCGAAACTGTCAAAAAATGTATTTTCAAAATAACTCGGTTTAGACAAAGTGTCGCCTATCGAAGTCAAAGTATAAACAGCACCTTCCTTTATATCAATTTTTTACGTATCATTTTTATACTGTTTGTATCGACAAGACGGACATTCATGGTATACAAACCGTCACTTGAATCCGTATCATAGGAATAAATCTTCAATGTCGAGTCATTGAGCATTCTTTCGCGGCGATAAGTCCAAAATGAATCAATATGCTTTTCGCTGTAATACTTATGAAGTCGGACAAATTCGATCCTCACAAGTTGTCCCGTTAGCGGCTCAGTATAGAAAGTCGATTTGTATTTTGTTTCGAAAGGCGTCTTATCCCTTGTGCTTATAGTCCGTAAATCTTTCATCACTTCCTGCAGGATATTGTCAGCAGGCTGCTTCGGGCTTGTGACAGTGAAATGGAACAGAGTATCTCTACAGCTGATATATTCCGAAACATCCGTCAGATCCGTAAATTCAAGTGAGTTGAAGAAATTGTCCCTGTGATCGTCGTCCTCAGTTTTAGCAATCAGGAGGAAGAATTCCACACCCTTTTTTATCACTCTGAGATTCAACTTCAGATCATCTTTTTCAACGGTCGCGTCTATTGACGGGAACTGCTTATATGTGGCAAGCTGCATTTCCTTAATAAGAAAATCTCTTGCGTCGGCATATTGTTCAATAACATAATTCAATTCAAAAGTATCTTCTTCTATATACTCGAAATCGAAAATCGAAGTTCTGCGCATCATGAAAAATTCTCCGGAATTAGTATCAACCGAAACTATTTCTCGGAACTCCTCATTGCGGGAATCTTCAACATTGAAATTGCTGACAGCCATACCCGGCAGGTTTATATCAAACCCTCCGCGTCCGTCATGATATTTATGAGGTTCCGAATAATGAGTGAAGTTAAATTTAACGGAATCAAAAAACTCCGAGTTGTTTTCCATTGTTACAAAATCGTCGGGCCCGCTCATCTTGAATAAGATAATTTCCAACGGAGTTATGAATATCTTGTATCTCTGATAATCGCCGCGAACAAGTTTGTTTGTAATATCAAAACATCGGAATCCTTGCAGGTTTATTTCCTTTTTCTCTTGAATTTCACCGGGGATATTTTCATAGAACAGACTGTCGATCATCATGAAAATATCATCCCTGCTTTTATTATACAAATCAGCGTAAGTTCTCAATCGCAGAACCGCGAAGTAAGATCCGTTTATAGGATCGGGATGATACATCTGAGTATAATCATCAATCGACGGTATCACCGAAAACTCACCCGGCACCGAAACACTGAAAACCGAATCACTCGGATAATGAGTCTCGAAACTTAGTTCATAACGCAGTTTGTCAATCTCCTTGCGCTTAGCCATTGTCTCATCCGTTATGACTTTTTCACAAGCTTCTACTGTATATCCGAGCTCTCTGAGCATATTAATCATGCCGTCTTCGCCGGGCAGATGAGCCGCTCCGACACCTGTAAACACAGTTTTGAGTTTCAGCAGAGAATCGAGTCTGGCTATCATTATTCTATTGCGCTCGACAATCATATATTTGTGATGATTTTTAGAAGGATTGAGCATTCGAGTAATTGTATCAAGATAATTGATGTTGCCCTTGCGGTAGGCATCTTCTATAAGATCGCCGATAGTTTGTCCCGGCAAAAGTTTTTCGTATAATTTGGAAGCGTCGCGTCTTTTGTCTTTGTCCTTGACTTCATCCGGAATCATTGACAAGAGAACCAATTTCGACATTTCTTCAAAATCTTCCAGATTTACCGTTTCTTTGCTCAGTTTTTTCGCAGCTTGAAATAGAAATAAATCAAGATACGTACTTTCACTAAAATTATCTTGGAAACCACCTGTTCTTCTGTACAGCAGACTGTTTATTATATTGTCCTCTTGCGCCAACAAATTGCCGAGCACAATGTCAGTCGGCAGTAAAGTTTGGAATTCGACAGTATACATATCATTAATCTTAGGCTTCCTCGCTTTCATCATCGAGTATGCTCCGCCAAAAAGCGGAGAATCCATCATGTCTTTTATCATAGAAGCCGGATTAGCTTCCATAGCAACTACGTCAACAGACTCAATGCCCTTATAGAATTCTTCACTAAGATTGAAAGCCAGCTTCTTACTGACATGCATAGTACCAAACAAATAGGAAGGTTTTTCGATTCCGTTGCCGCTGATTTTCCACAGCAGACTATGCTTTTCAGACAGTTCGTCAGACTCAGCATAGGATACAAAAGGTACAACAAAGATTAATAATAACAAAAAAGCAAGCATATTTTTTTTCATAAAGTCTTTCTGCTCCGGCAATGCCGGTTATTTTAATTTGTTTAATTGTGGTAAAATATCATATTTTACAAAGCCGTAGTCGGGTTTAATCGACAATGCTTTTTTAATATATTTTTTCGCTTTGACTTTGTTTTCGCGAAGAATCTCCAGTTGAGCAAGATACGCGAAAATTTCAGCCTTGCCGGCCCAATCGATTTCATCTGTATCAATTGCTTTGTTTTGTTTAACGATTGTCAAAGCGTTTTTGAGGAGTGATTCAGAACGGGATTTATCTCCTCCGAACGCTTCAGGTGTGTGCATCAAATGAGTCGCGGCAACCAGAAACACTTTTGGGCTGTTCTTTTCAAGCGTATCGGCAATATGTATCCAATGATTGGCCTTATAGCCAAAATAAAACGCCCGAACAGGAGAAAGAGCCGATTTCTTACCATAAGCACTCGACAGCAGAGCCGCGACTTCAGCGGTCTTACGAATCTCATAAGCCATATTCAGATAATCGATAGATTGATCAAAATAATCATAAGCGCTGTCAGTATCGATATTATAATATATTTTGCCCAGCTGTATCGCCAAAATTCCTTCGTAACAATACAAAGCAGATTTACCTGCAGCCAACGGAGACAGTTTGTCCGAGGCAGACAGCAATTCTTTGAGAAGTTTTTTATCAAAAGTATAATAGGCACTGTCAATCGCAGATTTTAGTTCAGCGAGATTTGAATAGGAATGATTATTCGCACTTCTTCCTGCTGTTCCTGTGTTCAGAAAAAAGCAAACAATTAATATTGAAGATAAAAATACAAAACGAAAACGCATAAAGTTTAATTATTTTAAATTTCGACAAATATATATTCTATAGTCAGGACGTTATCTCAGGCTCAGAATTGTTTTAACAAAGTGATATTTTTACACTTTTCCTTCGTTTACTAATCTCGCGAAATGCTCAAATGATCTGTCAAAAGTTCGTTCTGCGGCATCCGGGAAGAAACAAGCCGGCATTTCCCTGACTCTCAGATGCTTAGCAACACAATCACAACAGATGCCTTTTATTGAACAGGGTTCATAACTGCAATTGCAATGTTGTAGATTCTTTTCTTTTTTGCATTCCATATATTTAATTTCTCTCTTTTGATTGTTATTTGTGTTTGTTGTAAAT
>JAQIDA010000225.1 GCA_027858275.1 Candidatus Kapaibacterium sp.
TCACTAAAAGAAATTCTTAGCGAGATGAAAATGATTGCCGAAGGCGTGAACTCGGCAGAGTCGATTTATCATCTGTTTAAATCAATTGACGCTGATATGCCGATCATTGAAAGGATGTACGCTGTATTATTTGAGGACCAAGATCCGAAAGCCGCGATAACAGATTTGATGACCAGAAAATCTCAACGAGAAATAAGAAAATTCCAATAGTACAATGGATAACATATTCAAAAATTTGCCTGAAGATAAGAGCGAGGAAATCTTCGAAGATATTATCATTAAGTCGGGATTCAAACTTGAACGTATCGTTTCCAACGGACAATCGACAGCTGAAGGACAATGGTATGATCAGAAACGTGATGAATGGGTTGTGTTACTGTCCGGAGGCGCTGAATTATTATTCGAGGGCGACTCTGAAACAGTAAAAATGACTCCGGGTGATTATCTGCTCATCCCTGCAGGAAAAAAGCACAGGGTTATTTCAACAGATTCGACAAAAACGAGCGTGTGGATAGCACTGCACTACGATGCTTAATTATATTTCTCTTTCAGTACCGAATTTCTTGCCCTGCCAAACGTCCCATTCTTTCAGTTTTTGATCGAGCTTAGCGCTGAACTCATTATTTGTAAGTCCGCCCCATTTCGGAGCGATTAACATATCTAAGGGTGACTGATTGATAAAACGTTCCAGAACAATTCGCGGATCGAGTCTTTCGATAAACTCAGCGAGCAGATCAATATATTCATCTACTTCGTAGAGGTTAAACATATTCGGAGATTTTTCGTAAAGTTTGGCAAATTTAGTGCCTTTTATAATCTGCAATTGATGCAGTTTTATGGTATCTATAGGAAGTTCGGATAAGATATCGGCTTCGTCAATAATCGATTCTCTGTCTTCACCCGGAAATCCGACAATCATGTGCACTCCTATTTGAATGCCGCGTCCTGCTGAGCCTTTGATTGCCTTGACGGACTCTTCGAATGTATGCCCGCGATTGACTAATGCCAAAGTTTCATTATAGCAGGATTCCACACCGTATTCGAGGATAATTGTATATTTTTTGGCAAGTTCTTCTAAGTAATCCAGCTTTGCTTTGTTGACACAATCGGGTCGGGTAGCGATTACTAATCCTACAACTCCTTCAACACTCAAAGCTTCTTCATACAAAACTTTCAAACGATCTAATGAGGAGAATGTGTTTGAGTAAGACTGAAAATAAGCAAGATATTTTTGAGTTTTATATTTTTTCGCGAAGAATTCTTTGCCTTCATGCAACTGAGTTGTAATTGATTTGTCGGGAGAGCAATAGAAAGGCACAAAGGTTTTGTTGTCACAGAACAGACAGCCCCCAAATGCTTTCGTTCCGTTACGATTTGGGCATGTAAATCCGGCATCTACAGAGATCTTTTGGATGCGCTGATCAAATTTACTTTTGAAGTAGTTGGAATAGTCATTATAACGTTTTGAATGTCCCCAACTATAAATTCTGTCGTGCAATGTTTGCTCCCAAAGTAATCATATCTTAAATAATTCTAATGTCGAAATTTTCCCAAAATCCCGACGATTGCAGGTGCTTTATATTTGAAATGGAGTGCAGAGTGAACTTGGTTTATGTGCTTAGACTCCCAAATTGGGAGTCTCTACGGGATTCTATTCTTGATTATATCCGTATGAATCCAAGAGGTTTTTGTTGTTGCGCCATTTTTCGCGAACTACTACGAAGAGGTCTAAAAAGACGGGCATTCCGAGATGGTCTTCAATTTCGACACGGGCTTTTTCACCTGTTTTTCTGATTTTTTCGCCGCCCTTGCCGACCACAATTATTTTTTGTGATTTGCGTTCAACAATTATACTTGCAGAAATATACCATTTGCCCTCTTCCCTTTCCTTGAACTCTGTGATATTGACTTCCGTGGAATACGGTATTTCGTTGCGGAAAGATGTGAAAACAACTTCGCGGATCATTTCGGAGACAAAGAATCTTTCGCTGCGATCGCTGAGCAGTTCGGGATCATAATAGAACTCAGATTCAGGAATATATTTTTCAAATAATTCCAACAATACGTCAACAGACTGATTTTTCAAGGCAGACAAAGGGATTATCTCATCGAACAGACCTTCTTGACTCATTGTCGCGAGAATTGGCAGGACCTCTTTTCTGTCGCGGAATTTATCGAGTTTATTCAATACCGCAATCAAGGGTTTGCCGGTTCTTTTAAGTTGACTAAGGAAGTAATCAGGGAAATATTCCTCAGATGATTTGTATTCGCTCGAATCAATCAGAACCGCTACTGCGTCAGCATCAGATACAGCTGAGCTTACATATTGCATCATTGATCGGTGTAGTTCATATTTGGGTTTTAGAACTCCGGGAGTATCAAGAAAGACAATTTGCAGATCGTCTTTGCTGTAAATACCGAGAACGCTTTTGCGAGTGGTCTGTGGCTTAGGTGTTACTATAGAAAGTTTCGTGCCGAGAATAGCATTCATCAAAGTAGATTTGCCGACATTCGGTTTTCCGGTCAGCGCAATAAAGCCTGCTTTAGTCGGCATATTAATAATCCTGAAAATTAAATATTTTTCTTTGGGTGATTCAATTCATGTTGAAGCTGTTTCCGGGCAAGGGAGCATGCTCCCTTGTTGATGATAAAATATTTATCAGGCTTCTGTTTTTTCTTCTTTTTTGAAATACTTCAGAATCGCGAAGGGAATAATTACGCAATATCCAATAACAAGCAGCATCGGTGCTACTGATATGGCCAAGGGATTGTTCCAAGTTCCGTCGACAATCGCGGCTTCTTCCGTCATACCGGTTGCCATCAAGGCATAGCCCAATAAAATCACTCCGATACCGATCAAAGTGTAGATCATATTTTTCTTGCCTAAAGGGAAATTCCATTTAGATTCTTTTTTCGCTGCAACCCCAGATTTTCTTGATCTGATTCGTTCTTTTTTCTCTTTGACTATTTTTTTTGCCATTGTAGCTTCCTGAACACAGTGTTAGTT
>JAQIDA010000290.1 GCA_027858275.1 Candidatus Kapaibacterium sp.
AATCATATTATCGGCGGTCGTGTTCATCTCGACCGCCTTTTTTTTTGCCGTTGATGTATCCGCACAAAAGCGATCATTGACTCTCGCGGCTGTAAGCTCAGGTATCAGAGATGATAATCTAACGGATATAAACAGATTCTTAGAAACATCCGGACTTTCGGAAATTGATAACGAATATTTCTTTTTCCACGGAATATCGTTCGCGACAAGCAATCTCTTCCTGATAGACAATCCTGCTCCGAATACAATGTGGTCTATTGATTTCAGATTCCCGTATTCACGCCGTACAGGCTCATCAAGCTCTGTTGATCTCAAAACCTACTCCTTGTACATCGAAACCAAGTCCGTTCAATACTATGAGCATTTCGTCAGCCTCCATTCGATTGTAGGCTTGGGCTTATCGTCTTCATATCTCAAAATCGACAAAGTCGATGCAAACAATCTTCTCTATAACGAATTTGGGAACAAATCCAATCCTGAATTCAGTAAATTCACGGCAACTCTAAATATCGGAGGCGGACTCGATTTCAGAATCCCTCTCAACTCAGAAAAGAACAACAGAATCAGTCTTCTCCTCGGCTTCAGCGTTCGCTACGCAATTCCGCTTGATGCTTTCGGTATATACGAAAAGAACTGGCAACTCGATGATCGATCGACAAATCTTATCCCTGAATATTCAGATACTGGCATTGCTATAGAATTTAATATCGGAATTGAGATACATAAGTACAATCCACAACCCTAATCTTTTATTCAATTCAAAATAAGTTTGTTAATTCCTGTCAATTTTACATTTTGTGAAATAATTCTGTCTCATTTAGGCACTCAGATGTGTCTTATAGTTAGAAGATATGGATGACAAATAATTGAATTGAATTGATAATAAATATTTTAGTTGATGAATAATAATTATATTAGTTGATGAAGAATTATAATCAATATGACGACCGGCAATTAATTGCTCTGCTGAATGAAGACGCTCCAGCGAGCGAACAGGCATTTCGAGCACTGTATTCTCGCTATTCGGACAAGCTGCACGCATATTGTTTATTCAAATCGGACAGGCACGAAGACGCCGAAGAAATTTTCACTGAAACTTGGATAAGATTCCATAAATCTGCCAAAAGCGGTAAGCAAATAGAGAACCCTCAAGCTTTCTTATATACTGTCGCTCGAAATTTGAGTTATAATATGTATCGGTCGAACAAAAGCAGAATGATCCAAAATATTCAATCAGTTGATTTTGAGAGAATCGCGAATCCTCTCAATCTGAATCTCGATATTGAAAACGTTGAGTTGTTGTCGTTAATTTCTGCGGCGGTAAACAATCTAAAAGACATTTACAAAGAAACGTTCGTATTGATCTGGTTTTCCGGATTCAGCTATTCCGAAATCGCTGAAATAGTCGGTGAGACAGCGGGATGCGTCCGCAAGAGAAGCACAAGAGCTATGGAAGAAGTTATTAAAATGTTAAAGCCAATTATTAAAGAACTATCTGAATAGAATATTATGAGTGATATAGAATTATATAAAGATTTTGTCGACAGCAAACTTGGAGATCAGGCTGAGCAGGCATTCGCGGAAAAATTCGCTTATGATCAGAATTTCCGTGAGGGATTCAAAAGTTA
The DNA here is from genome assembly GCA_027858275.1 of Candidatus Kapaibacterium sp. Classification (GTDB taxonomy): domain Bacteria; phylum Bacteroidota; class Ignavibacteria; order Kapaibacteriales; family UBA2268; genus JAQIDA01. The sequence goes on from JAQIDA010000290.1 coordinate 1,629, forward strand.
TACGGCTGTCACCAACTCTGTCCGCAAGAATATTTCTAAATTTGGTCCGTCGAGTGCCGTTACCGCCGGTATTTTCGGCAGCCTCGGGTATGGATCGGCAGTTGCCGCGACTGCGACAGTAAGCAAATTCGCGTTTATTAAAGGGAAATTATTCTCATCTGTTATATCTGCTGCTGCGGCATCATTGTTGACTTTTTTGATCGTGCTTAACAGCGGTTCCGGTACTGAATTGATCGATACAAACGAATTGCAGGATGTGACTAACAATCAAGTTGAATTAAAAACAACGACTAATTTGGAACCAACAAGCTCTAGCTCTATTGATAAAAATAAAGAAGTTAGCTCTATTACTCAAGCCAATTTTCGGAGCAATACTGCAAAACCAATTGATGTGAACAATGACAATGTTCCTGTCATAATCGATAAAACGGAGCAGAACAATCGAGTAAGTGATAATTTCTCATCGGAGTCAGATCAAAGTGAAACACTGATCATTCCTGTTGATCAGATTGCAACATTATCATCCGAGCCCAATGATATAAACGAGCTGATAACCCCTAAACCGGATCAGAACGAATATGTTCAAATTCCTAAAAACTCTCAAAACAAACCCCTCGGTCTACAGTTAGAAATTCGCTCAACAGCCGCATGGAATTTGCCTAAAGAGACTATCTATCCAAGCAATATTGCGAAATTTCATAATATGAGCGCAATGCTCTCCTACAAATTGTCGGACAACTGGTCTGTAGGATTGTCAATCAGGCAAGAAACTTTCTTTGCGAAATATAAGGGGACTGACGAAAATCAAAGATCCGTTACTTATGAACAGCAGCCAAATTTATTGAGCTACGGAGTTGATCTGCGTTGGTCATCCGACAAGATATTCGGGTTTAATCCATATTTAGGAACAGCAATTAATATCAATTCCTATGGCCCTGTTGCGCGAGGCTCTCTCGGAGGAGCATATTATCTATATCCCGAATTCGGAATAACTTGTGAATTAGAATATTCAAAACTATTCTACCAACACCAAAACAATCAATTTTCAGCTGAAAAAATTGGAATTAATTACGGAATTTTGTTTTACTATTAATAAAAATTTACTATTAACTATCGGAGAACCCAATGAAAACTCTAAAGCTATTATTTTTATCGCTATTGCTGCCACTACTCATAATGTCATGTGAAGATATTATTGATTCGGATGAAAATATCAACATAATATTGGATGATGATTCGACAAACTATGTTATTGATTTCGGTCAAATTATATCCGGAGAAAACAAATCAAAAGTGATTGAAGACTTTATTAAAAATGAAACTGACGTTGGTATTCATATCAATTCAGCTGCTGTAAAAGGAGAGAATGCACTTTTGTTTCAGATTGATCTCTCAGATTATATCGGTGAAGTAGTTTCTCCCGGACAACAATTCGCATTTATTGGGACAGCTTCACCTACTTCTCTCGGCTTAAAAACGGCGACATTCACAATAAATATCGATGGAGAGGATCAGGAATATACTCTCAAATGCGAAGGAGTTGAAAATTCTGATCCTGTTCTTGATTTTGAAAAAGATATTTACTTTATCCCCGGATCCGGTAATGTCGATATGGTCGAGATAGTATCTGTTCAAATTAATAAGTTAGGAACGCTCAATTTCCCGGCTGAATCAATAGTCACAATAGATAAAAACGGTTGGGTTGCAGGCGCGATCAAAACGACTGAAGAATATGAAAAAACATTATTGAACATCTTTATCGCAAAAATTGACGGAGACTTCAAAGCTGAATATTATGATCAGATTGATCTAACCGCGTATAAAATAGTGACTCATGATATTCACAACGGCAGATTATTCTTAGGTGGCAGTGACGGAAATAAGGCCATAGCATATACAGTTGATCTGAATAAAAAACCGTTCGACTTAGTGCCGATGAATATTCCGACAACAGTAGAATGTTGGGGAATAGACGATTTTATGTTTTACGATGAGAAAGTTGTTCTCGTTGATAACATAGTTATCCCAAAATACTTGATATTTTATGACGAAGATTTGAACTTAACGGGGACTCATAAGCTGGAAATAGCCGGTGTATATCAGCAGATTGAGAAAGCTTTTGCCGGTGATGAAAAAATACTTTTGCATTCCACCAGCTCGGGTTACGGCAGCAATGTAGGAATAATCACAACATTGGATAAAAGCACGAATGTGCAAGAGATTGATACAGTTATGTCTCATGAATACGAAATTGAACCCGGTTCGCAATATTATAGCAATCCTTTAGTTGATGTCTGTTTTTATAAAGATCGTGCCTTCTATCTACGCATGGATAACAATATTCTCGAATGGGATTATAAAGATCTAAATAGTATTGAATTGAAAACAAACATCCCGATTAACAAATATATGAAGTCAATCGTAATGGTGAATGATAATGTTGTTATTCTGAGGAATGACACTGACTATCAACTTCTGACTTATACTAAATAGAGTCAACTCAGAAAGTCCTGACAAATAATAAAAACAATGAGATACAAAAGATATGCCTTAAAACACGTCTTCGAATCTCATTGTCTTTTCAATCATATTGTACAATTTCCTCAGACTCTTGCCCCGGATAATTATAATATATCATTATTTTCAATATCTGTCCGGGGCAAAATTATTTCAGGATATTCAATAACCAATCTTATTCAAAACTACCGAAGAAACCTCTCCGTTAATACGAAGAAGGCAGATATAGCATCCTGTATTTAAGTTTGTGATTTTTAACGGAATATCAACTCTTCCGCTTTGGAAATAATCCCCAGCGACAGAAATCATTTTTTTGCCGGTAAGTTCATATATATCAACAGATACATCCCCCGGCTCGATCATATTAAATGTAAGCAGAGCATTATCTACGACAGGATTAGGATAGATTTTAGCCTCAGCCAAGGCAACAGGATTTTCATTAACAGCAGCTTTTTGCAGATTAGGAATTTTGAGAGCAGGATCGCCGAGGAGAGCGAACCTTCGGTTGTATTCTGAATCATTTTCCTGTTTTGCCGCTAAGAAAACTTCTCCGAGAGTCGGAATAGAATGGGCAAATACTTTTTTATGAAATTCTTCTAACATATTTTTCGTAGTCGATGCCCATGTATACCCGGCATAAGCAACCGATGCTACCGAGCCTCCGTCAGGCTCGCTTATAAGCAATTCGACTATCGATTTCTCATCATGATCATCGTATCTCTGTTTGCAGGAATTGGCAAACATAATAAATGGCTTATTAGTGAATTTATGATTCAGAAAATCTTCTGATTTAATTGTATCCGATCTGCTCCAGATATCAGGCGCTCCGTGAAAGTAATTCCCGAGCCAAACAACACCTTCATCAATCGCGTTGAAAAAATCTGCTTTATCTCCGTGATTTGGAGAGTCATCGCGAAAATCTATTCGTTTTACTCTCAAATATTCAGGCAATACTTTGTCAACTAACGTTTCAACATCACTTTCAAATAACACCGCGTCTTCAGCATCGCAAGTCAACAGCACATCATGTTTATAATCAATATCATAAAACCCGTCTTCGAAACGCATTGTTTTTGCGATCATATTCTCCAGCTCCTCATCGCTTCTTGCGGGAAAGCGACCGACCGCAATATCAGGGATAATATCATTCTCGTTGATATTCACGGAGTAATAGTGATCAAGACTTACAAAAGTCTCCTCCAATAAGTTTGCCGCAACCAGTCTAGCGGGGATATGCCTAATACCCCCAACAAGTAACACATACTTTGGAGCCGGCTTGGTCCAATTCGACAGAGTATGACTTATGAATTCAATAATCGCAAGCGCTTTGTCGCCTCCTGAGTTAAATTCATCATAGATTTCGTCAGTCGATACAGTCATGACTTCAAGCACCTTGGACGCTCGCCATTCAGCAAAACCTTCTACAGCTTGCTGATAGTTTGGATGTGTAATAATGAGATAATCAGCCTGATTGGAACTTGAGATCAATTGTGCGAAAGCGCTGTTGAATCCGAAAAGGAAAGTGAGGATCAATACGCCGGAACAAAATAAGTTCTTCATCATAATACCTTTAAAAATTAAAAAAAACAAAATTGTTGCAATTACGATGTATGCTCAGACGATATTCAATCTATAATAATTTACTCAAGTTACTAATTAACTCTACTTCACAATCTCCAACTGCACCGTCCGAGACAAAAATCTTTCCGCCGGAGAATCAAAAGAATAAATCCCTTTGATGAATTCCTCAGAAGCCGGGGCATCGATTGAGATAATCTCAACATCAGGCTTGATTTCTTTAATAAGAGCCGCGGTCTTTTCTGCTCGAGCTTGGGCAAGTTTTTTATTCGATCCCCTAGTCCCAAGAATATCAGTGAATCCCATTACTCGTATCTTTGGGGAAAGACCGGTTTCCGACAAAAATGCTTCAATATCCCTGCGACCTGCTGCAGGTATTTCGCTGCTGCCCACCTTGAACAATATCAACGACAATCGTTCAATTTCATTAACGGAACTGACAGATTCTATCAGTATTTTCGCTGTATCTAAGGAAATTCTGCCTTCACTGTCGCTGAGTCTTAGAATTAAATTCAGAGTATGCCCCGAGCGTATTCGATCAGTAACTGTTTCAGGCAGTTTCATTTCAATGATATTGCCGCCTGTTGATATTTTTTCTCTGTATAAAAGCCTGTCATTTTGAATCAAGAGTAGTTCTGCTCTGCAGTCTTTACTGATCCTCGAAGCTGTCATATCAATACGCAGAGGTTTTAGGCTCAAATCACTGTTTTCGAGAAAATTCTTCTTAATTACCGGAGCCGTCAGCTTTTTGAATAAAGTTTTGATTTCGACACGTCTGTTCTCCGCGAAACCGCGCTCGTCAGTCGTCTGAGTTGAGTGTAGCGGCGCGCAATCCGTCTCGCGCGAAGCAATGTTGAGCCTGTCCGAGTCGATTCTCCAAACACTTTTGAGATATTCTTTTACACTTCCGGCGCGATTGGCCGCTAACCGGCAATCTCCGTTTTCCGTTGTCAAATCAGCGTATCCGCTGATCAGAATTTTGCTGTCCGGATACTGTAGCATCCTCTCTCCGATAATATTCAAAACATTGGAGTGCAAAGTCTTGGAATTCGCTTCTATAGAGCTTGTGCTGAATGATTGATCAGAACTGACAATGTTGTAGTTGCTCGATAAGCCTGAAGAATGATCGTTAAAAAATAAATTAGTCAGTAGTGGAAAAGCCTCTGTCACAACTTGCGATTTGATGCTGATTTGAGCAATATCACAAACAAAATCCGCAATCAATTTTGCGGGAACAAACAAAGTATCAGTTCTATCAATAATCTCAGTAGTCAGTATTTTCGTGCCGATATGTTGCTCGTTTGAACTTATTAGCGGCTGTCCGCTTATAATATAAGAATCCTTAACATCTTCTCGTTCAACAGTCAGTGTATCAAAATTATATACTTGCTTGATCTCATTCTGAGGCTTATTCTTCTCGATTTTGTTTTTAACGGCTATTCCGGCGCGGAGAGTATTCATTTGCCAAGTCATGCCGCGGAAAAGCTCATTCGCTCCGATACTATAATGAATCTCAGGAGATACAATCCAAGTTCTTGTTGTCTGCCAATAAACCGGGATATCATACGCAATCCCTCCGTAAACACTCGGATAAGCCACCGCTGCGGTAAGAATTCCCGTAGAATCTGTCTTGCGTATCTGATCGCCGTTCAAAGTTGTCGTTTCCGAATAATCATATTCAGCGTAAACGCTGACTCCTATTCCTCCGCCGAACAGTATATTAAAACCGCCGAAAGGATTGTAAGACAAATGCGAATTGAATTCCACTCGTCCGAAGTCGGCATTCATCACAGCTTCGCTTTTGAGACCCGGTATAAGTTGCCCCTGAACGCGTCCGTCAAAAGTTTGTCGCCCGAAATCAGCCGTATATTGCGAATAACCTAAACGCCAGCTTAAAGCCAAGGAGTAGGGAAGGGGGTATTGATACAGCAATCCGAAAGCAAAACCACTGCCGTCGGCCTTTGTGAAATTATCAGGGAAGCAATAACAATCAGGCACTGACACAAAGTCAGTTTTGTGATTGGCGAATACGTAGTCAGCATAAAATCCGAGAATCGTACGATCATCATCAATTCGATAATCCTGTGCAGAAAGATTTATTGAAGTCAATATCAAAAAAAATATGAGCAGAATGTTACTTACTTTTTCAAGCAGTCGGGAATTTAAATCATCTGAAACCAAGCATGAAACAAACAATATTTGTGCTCGCTTAACATTTCCCTCAGCCTCTGTCAAAATGACTGTGTCTGATTTATTCATTATCCCTTGTGCTATAGTGTAATTCTGTTCAAAAAGAAATAAACGAAAATTTTATCAAACAATTTCATTAATTTTTGGTTTATTTCGATTATGATAATAAAAAAACTGCCCGTTAAATAATTAGCGAGCAGTTTATTCTCAAAAACAAATTTTGATATTGAAGAGT
>JAQIDA010000013.1 GCA_027858275.1 Candidatus Kapaibacterium sp.
GGTTTGTTGTTCGCTACCGCTTTATTCATTTTTTTCTTTGCCGGTTTCAAGCTCGAAGCGGATACTTTCGATAAAGATTTAATGTTCGCTCCACTTTTTGCTCAGGCGGCGGAAGCAGGAATTGATTCTGTGTTTTTGCAAAAGCTAATTGACCATCCGGGAACTTCATTCAAAATGAAGTACGTCAAGATAAACGTCAGCGGATTTCTCAAAAAACCGGACTATTCACACAATTACAATGCGAATGCCGTGAATAAATCGATGAAGTTCTATACCGAGAATTTCGACCTGCTTGATTCAGCGGAGAAAAAATACTCCGTTCCAAAGGAAGTGATAACCTCTATAATATGGGTAGAGACCAGGCACGGCGGCTACCTCGGAAAACATCATATTCCGTCTGTCTATCTCAGTACCGCGACCGCCAACGATCCTGATCATGTAGAATTCAACAAGAATGTGCTTCGTGACGGCTTCAAAGGCAGCAAAGCGAAATTGAAAAAACTGGAAACAAAAATCGAAAAACGCGCGGCAAGAAAAGCAAAATGGGCAATGAAGCAGCTCAAGGCACTTCAGGAGATAGATCAAGATTCATCTCGCAACATATTTGATATCAAAGGATCATGGGCGGGAGCTTTCGGATTATCTCAGTTTCTTCCGACGAGTTATCTTAGCTATGCCGTTGACGGAGACGGGGATTCGGATATTGATTTATTCTCAGTTCCGGACGCAATTTTCTCTGTCGCGAATTATCTCAAAAGCAACGGTTGGCGCAAATCTAAGACATCTCATAAGAAGGCTGTTTTTCATTATAATAATAGTAAGGCTTATGTGGGGGCTGTATTGAAGTTGGCGGAGAAGATTGAGGCGGAGGCGGTGGAGAAGTGATTTTGGTTTTTAGCTAGAGCTTGTATCATAAGTCTAAATTGGACATCAGATGGAATCCACTTTCTTTAGTGGATTCCATCTGAGAAAAAGCCGAATAATTGACTTATTATACAGATTCTTACAGAACCTCATCCTCCCCGCAACATCGCGGCTTTAGCCCGATGTCTTCTGCAACCGAAAATCAAACCTTCGGAAGGTAAAGAAACCTTCCGAAGGTAGTGCTAAAAAATATTGTTATCCGCACCTTCCGAGGGTTTCTTTACCCTCGGCAAGGTTTCGTAGAGCAGAAAAGAAATGTCTTTCGCGGCAAGCTAAAGCATGCCGTTGCGCTTGTAGAAAAAATGCAATAATTTTTCGGGATAGATCAATCCTCCCCCCGCCACCCAAAAAAAATATTGCTAAAAACCTCCAAATTTCGTATTATACGCTAATGTGTTGTATATTTAACATTCCAAAGGTTGTTATGAAATTCACGACTGTTCCTGAAATGTTTATAAAGATTTGCGATGAATTCGCTGACTCCAAAACTGCTTATAGATACAAAGTTGGTGAAGAATATTTGGACATGAGTTATGAGGAATTGCGTGACAAAGTGGAATGTCTTGCTGTAGGGCTGCTTGATCTGGGTGTTCGCGCCGGAGATCGTATCGGAATTATAGCAGAGAACAGCCTGAGTTGGATTCTCTCCGATTTTGCGATAATAAGTATCGGCGCCATCGATGTGCCTGTATTTCCTTCGCTCACTGCCAAGCAGGCGGAATATGTATTCAACGATTGCGAAGCTGCGGTTGTGATCGTATCCAACAGTTTTCAGCTGAACAAAATACTCGAAATCAAGCCGAATATGCCGAATTTGAGACATATTATCGTAATTGATCCGGATTACAAATCATCCGATCTCAGTGTGAAAACTATAAACGGTTTGATTGATCGAGGCTCCAAGTTAAAAGATAAAGATGAACGAAGAAATCTTTTAATCGAATCAGTAGCGATAATCAATCCCAAGGACGTTTTCACTATAATTTATACAAGCGGTACTACCGGAAACCCCAAAGGAGTAATGCTTACAAATGAAAATGTTATGTCCAACGTGACCGGCGTGACGGACTTAGATATAATTAAACACGACGATGTATTTTTATCATTCTTGCCGCTTTGTCACTCCTACGAGCGTACCGCCGGTTATTATTCCCCGTTTTCAAAGGGGGCAACAGTGGCTTTGGCTCAATCAACGGAGACCGTTGCGACTAATATTCAAGAGGTAAGCCCGACTATTATGACAACCGTTCCCCGCTTGCTCGAGATGATCAAGAAAAAAGTATATGCCGGAGTCGAACGCGGTTCAGGCGCAAAAAAGAAGATATTTTATTGGGCAGTCAAAACCGGTATAGATTACTTCTACGCCACTCAGAATAATGAAGTCAGCTATGGTCTTAAGAAGAAGTATGGGATTGCCGATAAATTGGTTTTCTCAAAAATCAGAGCAAAAACCGGCGGAAAACTTGACAGATTCGTATCGGGCGGCGCAGGACTGCCTATTGACGTCTGCGAATTTTTCCTTGCAGCCGGCTTCAGAGTTCTCGAAGGCTATGGATTGACAGAATCCTCGCCTGTGATAGCTGTGAATCATCCTGATTCAATTGAGCCGGGAACAGTAGGGCCTCCTTTCGCCAACGTGGATGTTAAGATCGCTGAAGACGGTGAAGTTTTGGCACGAGGCTTAAGTATTATGAAAGGCTATTGGAATGATCCCGTAGCCACCAAAGTGGCAATTGACGAAGAAGGCTGGCTTTATACCGGTGATATTGGGTTAATCACGGAAAAGGGAAATCTTAAGATTGTGGACAGGAAAAAATATCTTTTTGTCAGCACAGGCGGCAAGAATATAGCTCCTCAGCCTATCGAACAATTGCTTTGCCAAAGCGCCTACATCGAACATTGTGTGCTGCTGGGCGACAACAGGGATTATATCACTGCGCTTCTGACACCTGATATAAGCATGCTTAAAATAGTGGCGGAGAACTTCGATATCAAGTATGATCAAGATTTTGAATTAATTAATCACCCCAAGATTCTGACAGCTATGAAGCAAGATATAGACCGTCTGCAAAATGATTTATCAAAACACGAGCGAGTTCGCAAATTCCACTTGTTAAATGAATCATTTACAGTAGAAAGCGGTGAATTAACTCCTAAACTCAGTGTAAAACGTCATGTGGTTGAAAGAAAATATTCCTTCTTGATTGATAAGATGTATGATATTGGGTAGTGGTTCAAAATTTAATTTCAATCTGTTCATCCGATGACTGTTGATTCAATCAAAATGTCATCGGATGATTTTTTTGCCGAATTTATAAAGAATAAGTAATATTCACAATCGTATTTTGACGAATGATTTCACCTTCTGCAGGTGATTGTGACACCACTGTATTAGGTTCATAAGTCCCCTTAGATATTGGCGTTCTTATCCCCATAAAGAGACCGGATTCTGTCAGAATGAGTTCAGCGTCTTCTATGCTAAGACCGACTAAACGCGGCATCAGAACTTGATTCTCACTGCCTTTACTCACTATCAAATCAACAATACTGCCGTACGGAACAGCTTAGCCTGATGCTAAATTCTGAGCGATGATCGTGTCAATACCAATGTTGTTATGAAATTTATATGATATATCCCCGAGTTCCAATCCCTTGCGCATCAAGGCCACTCTGGCTGCACGAAGCGAACGCCCTTTCAGCCGCGGAACTTTCACAACTTCGCCGCCCTTACTTATAGTCAATAAAATACGTCGACCGTATTTGACAATATTGCCGGCTTTAGGGCTTTGGTTCACGATATAATCAGGAGGAATATTTTCATTATATTGGTGCACGCCAACTTCGTATTTCAACCCTTTAGCTCGCAAAGTATCCTCGGCGGCTTCCAATGATAAATCTTTGACGTCAGGAACTGTTACTTTTTGTGTGTTATGAACCGACGAAGGAATAATCCAATAATCCAAAACTACGCCGAAAATCAGTACGAGTGTATAAAAAGCGATACCATATAAAAAATATGGAAGAACTTTTCTGAATTTGCTTTGAGGATAATTTGATTGTTCCGTGTTCATAATATACAAATGATTCAAAATTAAATAATGTTTCTTATAATGAGTAAGATACGAAGAAATCTCAAAACAAGACAGTGCTTTTTATAGTTTTACAATTTTATAGTCTCTTATCCCTTATATTTGTAGTTAACTGAAATAATAATTTAACTCCGAAAAAAAATGAACAACATAAAAATGAGCGGATTGAAAATATCTGAAACCGCGGAAGAACTAAAAAGCAATTGTCAAATTGCCGTTGAAATAATAAAAAAAGCAAAACGAGTCACTGTCACATCTCATAGAAACCCGGACGGTGACGCGATCGGTTCCGAATTGGGATTGTATTACTACATAAAGAATTTTGCCGAAGAAGTAAGAATCATCAATCACAGTCACGTCCCGTACAATTATGAATTCCTCGTAGGCAGCGAGGATATTTATTTGTATGATGCCGCAAGAGACGATGAGTACATTTTGAATTCCGATTTGATAATCGTTGCCGATGTCAACGATACTTATCGCTTGCAATCAGTCGGCGAACCGGTTAGAAATTCTAGAGCTGTGAAACTGCTTATAGACCACCATCTTGCTCCCAAAGATTTCGCTGATCACTGTATAGTCGATTGCGAGGCCTCATCAACCGGTGAGATAGTTTGGAAAATGATTAGGGAGGATGTAGGAGCGATAATTTCACCCGAAGCTGCCGCACCTCTTTATGCCGCAATAATGACTGACACCGGAAGCTTCCGCTATCCGAGAACAGATGCCGAATTGCACGCTATAGTATCTGATTTGATTGCCTGCGGTGCCGATCCTGTCTCGATTTACGACAATATATTCAACAGAATGCCTGTCAGAGCAATGAGATTGCTCGGTGAAGCTTACACAGGAATGGAACTTTTTCACGGCGAACAGCTCTGCATAATGATTTTAAAAAATGAGCATTTTGATAGATCTAAAGCAGAACGCGATGATGTCGAAGGTTTTGTCGAAACAGCCATGTCCATGAACGGAGTGAAAATAGCCGTCTTATTGGCAGAAAAGAAAAACAGCGACGAGATAAGAATTTCATTCCGGTCCAAAGCTGATTATGAAGTGCGTGATGTAGCGGTCAGTCTTAACGGAGGGGGACACAAGCAAGCCTCGGGAGCCAGAGTCAGCGGAATAGCGATAGAGGAAGTGAAAAATATAGTAGCCGAGAAATTTGCCGGCAGATTAAAATAAGCATGCTTTCGTAAGAGACCATCTGTAGAAAAACAATCTCACACCGTCTTCCGTAGGGGCAAACCCTTGTGGTTGCCCGGCGATATTTAACGGAAGAACAATCATAAATTCAAAAGTAAGAGCCCCCTCTCAAGGAGGGCTCTTTCCATAGAGTTTCAGCAGGTCAAAATATCAAAGTGTTTTCAACACATCTACAACAATATCCAAGCCGTTGTTAAGATCTTTGTCATTAATGTTGAGCGGGGGACGGAAGCGAACAGCCGTTTTGCCGCAGGAAAGTATTAACAACCCGCTTTCATAGCACTTGTTGATCAAATCAGTTCGAACATCAGCATCAGACATGTTGAAAGCGCAGAACAAACCTTTACCGCGAACAGCTGAAACTAATTTCGGAAATTCTTTTTCCATTTCCTCCAATCTACTTATCAAAACTTTCCCCATATTTGCCGCGTTTTCGACCATGTTTTCTTCTTCGATAATCTCAAGGTAGCGAGTTGAACGTACCATATCAACCAGATTGCCTCCCCAAGTGGAGTTAATTCTGCTCGATGTGTGGAACACATTGTTGGCTACATCGTCGATTCTGTCAGTAGCGAGTATACCGCAAACCTGCATTTTTTTGCCAAATGAAAGGATATCCGGAATCACACCGTAATGCTGATAAGCCCACCATTTGCCCGTGATGCCGACACCTGATTGCACTTCGTCGAAGATCAACAGCGCCTCGTTTTCGTCACAAATCTGGCGCAGAGCCTGCATAAACTTTGTACGGAAATGATTGTCTCCGCCTTCGCCCTGAATTGGTTCGATTATAATTGCCGCAATATCATCCGGATTGTCGGCAAAAGCTTGTTTGATTTCGCTTATTGACTGTTCTTCCAAAGCAACAACTTTTTTTAAATTTTCTTCATTCAGCGGATAAGTGATCGTCGGATTTGTAACACGCGGCCAATCAAATTTTGGAAAGTATTTCACCTTAGTAGGATCAGTGTTTGTCAGAGACATAGTATATCCGGTACGGCCGTGGAAGGCGTCCTTGAAATGAATGATCTGATGTCCCTTTTCTTCTTTCAAGCCTTTTGCAATATTTTTTCTGACTTTCCAGTCAAAAGCAGTTTTCAAAGCGTTTTCAACAGCAAGCGCGCCGCCGGAAACATAGAACGAATATTTGAATTCTTTAGGCACAGCCACTTTGAAGAAGGTTTTCACAAATGAAGCCATAGCTTCTGTATAAATATCAGAGTTTGACGGCTTGTTCAATGCTGTTTCACCCAAATAAGCTTTGAATTCAGGATTTGTCATTTTAGGATGATTCATACCGATTGGCATAGAGGCGAAACTGGTGAAAAAATCGGTATATTTTTTACCGTTACGTTGATCAATACAGAAAGAGCCTTTGCTGTTTTCAAGATCTAGGACAAAATCATAGCCGTCAACGAGCATATATTTTTTTAATTCTTCATGTAGATCAGTCGAAGAGACCTGATATTTTGGCTTGTAAGACGTAGACATTCTACTTGTTCCTAAAAAGTTGGTATATATTTATAGTAGTAAATAATGATTAACGAATTTTATTCGTATTCGAGTATCAATCAGCTCTGTAGTAATAAAAATTTACAGCAGATTGTTTGATGTTATAATAATTTAGAATTTAAATGATTCGGTAATTTGGAGATTATACCAAGATTGGTATAGTAGTAGAAACTCTGTAGGTGCGGATTAAAGACAAGATCACAGTCAAGCATGAAAGGAAGGATGTACCTCGTATGGTGCCCTTTCCCGATAAACTGCTTGATGCTTTTAGTGTCTTGTTTCTCATGGATGCAAATATATGATA
>JAQIDA010000027.1 GCA_027858275.1 Candidatus Kapaibacterium sp.
ATTTTGGGCTTTCCTGAGGGTTTTAATTTTATATAATCCTTAACGAACGAGGCAGCGAATTTCTCATCGTTGAGCAATTTGAAATCTTTGAGAAAATCCAGAGCCAGAAAGATTTCGTCTTCATTGAATTTTTTTAAAGTCAGTTTCTCGACAATCTGTTTTTCCGATCTCGGTTTGTAGCTTGCGTAAGAGAAAGCTGCTCGTTTGAGGGCAAATATTCTTTCTTTATCCTCAATTTTACCCAACACTTCTTCGTCCAGCACTCGTCCTTTCGAAAGACCGTATTCCAACACCAAATCCATAGAACAAATAAAGAATTCACCCTCTTCGGTATAAATCCTGCAATTGGAGTTATTCCTGCAAGCCTTCACGGCTTTGACTATGCTGTTTTTTTGTGAAATCATAAAGCCAATTTATATAATTATTATGAGACATAAAACATGTTTTTACAAAAAAAGACCGACACAGTGCCGATCTTTTCTAGTTTGTCATAAGCCTGATTTATTTATGATTAATTCTCCAAATCATTGAGAAAGCCGCGGACACGTGAACCGGCGAGCTGTTTGGATCGATCAATGAGAGCAGATCATAGGTCGCCAACCTGATATCAAGACCTGATGTTATGAATCCGAGACCCATAGACCAACGAAATTTGCCGATGCGGTCATTTGTGAAACCGGTAGATATAACCGGGATATATGGAGAACTCTGCCGCCATTGCGCGCCTAATGAAATTCTCGGAGTTGTGGAATTGCCGGGAGCATCGTTGAATCCTTGGTTGTAGTCAACAGCCACAATAAGATTACCCGGTATAGATTTTAAATTTTTGGTCATGTCGTATGCAACTCCAAGTCTGAGAGCCGTCGGTAACGCTGTATCAAAGCCGCCGATTTCATAACCGTCTAGATCAAAGCTGTTTGAAATTGAATCAATCTGATCAGCATCGACAGCATCCATATAAATTTCAGTTTCCGCTTCGTGAGCCGCACAATGAGTATCCCAAGCAATACTGCCGATATCGGTTATTGCCAAACCAATCATCAAGCCAATATTCAATTCAGCAGAGAAACCGATATCTACACCAAATCCGCTTCCTGCCGGTTCATTGAACAAGCCTGCGTTTGATTCCGTTTCCTTGTTTTCGTAATCATAATCATATCCTAAATCGGGCGAAAAAGCGGAATGAGTCAGTATGTTAACATGACCGGTTATGCGATTATATTCTCCTGTCGAAAATTCAGTGCTGACCTCTTCAGTTCCGAAATAAGCCAATCCCTGAACCATTTTCAAAGAGATACCGCCTGATACATTTTGCAGAAGGGTATTTTCATTTTCTGCAGTATAAATTTCCCGAGCGTAAGAAAGCGCATAAGTCTGCAATGCCCATGTTTTTCCAAAAAGCTCATCAAATGAATAGCTTGAATTCTCTTTGTTACCGTAGAGGATAAAATCCATAGCCGATTGAGGCATCACAAAGTCTCCGCTCGCTATGAAATCCATAGTAAATGCGAATACTCCTATCTCGCGCGAAGGCATCCATGAAATTGCAATCGGACGAAGCGCAGAGCTGACTGCAAATTTTCCTTCATCGCTGAAAGCGTCCAGAATTTCCTGCTTTTGGTCAGTGTTGATATCCTGTGCATTGCCGTTCGAATCTGCCACAAAATAATTGTTCAGCAAATCAAAAGACACACTGTTAGTTGAGGCAGACGCGCTCAGTCCCAAAATTTGGAAATCAATAAATCGGGACGAATCTGATTTTGGAGATAAGAGCAATGCCGGATTTTTCCCGACAGACATAATGCCGTAGCCGAAAGAGTTATGAGTATTCCCCATACCCATGCTCTGAGCATCGCTTACTCCGAATGAACCGTATTGTGCCGCGGCAGTTGTGAAACTGAATGCAGCGATTAATAATATTGATATTATATATTTCATAGTTCTTTTATTCCTGATTACTAATAACTTTTGACTTTTATTCTAATTCGCATTTCAAACTAAAAACTTTATCATTCATTAATATTGAGATGATGTCTAACCCATCCGTATCCCAAGATATGTACTGAATCCGTAGAGCGAACAGCAACTTGCTTTCCGTCAGTAGTACTGAATATCATATCAAGTTGAATGCGTTTTGCAATTGATAATTGTCGAAGTTCAAGTGAATCAAGATGAATCTCTTTTTTAGTGTGTCTAGGAGCTCTTGCGAAAAAGTCATCGTCTTGTTCAGCTCCGTCAAAAGTTAAGTTTTTGCTAAAGAACAGTGTGTCGTAGTTCCCGTCGCTTTCACCTCGGAATCCCATAGTTATATCTCCCTCGAGAGGAAGACCGTTCCAAAGCTCAAAAGTAAGAATAGCTTCGCGAGCGTCTCGAATAATGCCGCGATCATCACTTGTAAATTCAACTTCCATAATATCATTGACCGTGAGATTGCTTATCGATAGAATTCCGTTAATATCAAGACTGAATGAAATTTGGATTTTATCTTTGTCAGTCGCGGATCCTTCACCGTTTTCAGGATTCATCAGCGCAAAAGCCGTTATGCTGATTTCGTCAGGAAGAAATGTCAGGAATTCGCTGATATTAGAGTTGCTGTTGTTAAATTCTTTGACCATATTGCCGTCAGTAATCAGCAGCCCGCCGAGGTTAGTTTCTCCGGCTTTGTCAGTCAAATCAATTGTCTCTCCGGCACTAGTCCTGCCGACAATAAACATATCCTCAATCAGAACATCAAAAATCTCGTTGATTGTTCCGCCGCTGTTTATAAGGACTTCAGACAAGTAATTCGCGCTGATGAGCATTGTCGGATCACGCAGAACCATATGCTCACGGAAATCACGTACATCATTACTGATCGGCAATTCAAACTCAGTAACGATTTGGTCGAGTTTCACTGAGGGAAGCGTGCCTGAGATATATCTGAAAGCTGAATTCTCGATAATAATATCAGCCGTAACATCGTTCTGACTTTCGGATGCAATCTTACCGGTAATTTTGAATTTTGTCTTGTCCTCTTGATCGGAAGCATCATAAAAGTAATCGTTGAGATCGTGTGTTATGACTGTGTCTTGTCCGGCTTCAAGAGTGCTTTTTATGTTGATTGCGGCTCCAAGTTCAGCTTCTGTTTGTCCGCCGGGCAGCCAAGTATCGACATTAAGAAACTTTCTAAATGCGGGCATGGTTATATCGAAGCTGACTTTGACAGTTCCACGGTTTTCGACAACAAGTTTTATTTTACCTTCAGTGATAACTGCTTGATTCAAAGCAATTCCTTCGCTGAAGCCAATCATAAGCACTCCGGTCGAGTTCAAAGTAGAAATATCAATATTATTGTAAGTTGTGTCTAACCTTGCGTCAATGAAGTCAACAATGTCTTGTTCCTCAGCCAAAGTATCATATTCAATTTTATAGATATATTGATTTAATTCGTCGGAAGAAAGATATTCGTCATTTTCAAAATCAATTTGATCTGAAAGCTGATAGTGGCGATTTGCCAAAGGAAAATTATACTCAGTATCATATTGAGGCATTGTGACACTGTCTCGATCAGGGATATCAGCACAACCCGAAAACACGATGATTGATACTGAAATCAAGAGTAATAAGCGTTTCATATTGATTGTCCGTTCAGTTGATAAATAAAAATATATTATTGTGATTTCATATACCATTTAAAATATTCATTGAAGAATGATTCGGCCTATGCCTATTGTCTGTGTTTTAGATCTTGTCTCTTATTAATGCTCATTCTGAAAATACAAAAAAATGATGAATTTGCAAGAAGAATACTCTTTACATAAGATAATATTAATATCCTTTTCACATTGCGGGCATTTACTTATGCCTTTATTCCCAAGATGACTCTTTATTTCAGAATACCTGTCGCGAGCGATTAAGAGTTCTCCGCAATGCGGACATCTTGTGTCTGAAACCTCAGACAAGCCTGTATTGCCGATATATACATAGTTAATCCCGGCTTTTTGGGCAATTTCTTTAGCTTTCAACAATCTTTGAATATCTGTAGCGGGTTTGTCAGCCATTTTATATGTCGGATGAAACCGAGAGAAATGCAGTGGAATATCAGGTGAAATTGATTTGATATAATCCGCGACAGCTTGGAAATCATGATCCGAGTCATTCTCGCCCGGAATAACAAGATTGATTATTTCCAAATGAATCCCATTTTTAGAATTATATATTCTTTCGATATTATCTAAAACAGGTTGCAGTTTCGCTCCGCAAATGCGCTTGTATTTTGACTCATTCATAAACTTCAAATCAATATTTATCGCGTCGATAAGCTTGTGCTTCTCAATATAATCAAACAATTCCTTGCTGAAATACCCGTTGGATACTAACATTTGAGGAAGCCGTTCGAGATTTGGATTTCTTCTGCACGCTTCAATAATATCATTGACATACTCAAAAAAAATAGTTGGTTCGGAATAAGTATAAGCTATACCGTCAACATTATGTTCATCAGCCAATGCAGCAATTTTTTCCGGCTCAAGATAGTTGGATGAAGTATTTGAGATCTGATTCTTTGCTTGGGATAAATCGTGATTTTGACAATTGAGACAAGAAAAATTACAACCCGGTGTTCCGACAGACAATACTTGAGTTCCGGGCTTATAGTGATAGAAAGGTTTC
>JAQIDA010000085.1 GCA_027858275.1 Candidatus Kapaibacterium sp.
ACCATCTTGCTCAATCTGACAGGAAGTATTTCCTCAGGAGTTTTATTGATAAAATCTTCCTTTTTCATATCAAACGCAGCCGCGATAACAGGATTGACTGTAAGATATCTTCCGGCTAAATCTTTAATGGAGATCCAGTCTTTTGCCGAATTGATAAAACTTGCAAATTGACTTTCGGCTACATCAATTTTTTGTTGTAATTTAATTCGGTCTCTTATTTTATGCCAAATAGCGAGAACCGCGATTACTTCGTTCTTACTATTAAATACCGGAGAACGCAACTTTTCCCAATAAGCCTCATCGGGCGGCGGAACAACTAACAATTCTGTCATAGGTTCGCCTCCTTCAAACATTTCACTTATACAACTGCTACATGTTTTATTCGAGCAATCAATACCGGAAACTTTTATTATACTCCTACATTCTTTATTAAGAACTTGATCAAAACTTAGATTAGAGAATTTAATAAATTTTGTGTTAGCTCGAATTATCACGCCGTTCTTGTCTAAAACTACGGCAGGATCGGCAATCCCGTCAAATATTGATTTAAGGAATATTCTTTCATTGGAAATTTCTAATTCGAGTTTTTCAAGTTCGATTAGCTGCCATCTTTGGTCAGCCTGAGTACTTACGGCATCCCAAAATATCTTTGTAATAGTATGATCAATAATTTTCATCCCCGGTTTTACCAGCAGGTATAACTCTTGTAATACGGCGTCATCTCCGGTCAGTTCAATGACCAGCTCTATTTCATCGCCTGCCAGAGCTTCCTTGATATCACGGAATATTTTGAGCCCGGCTTTCTGAGCGTATAATAACCCGGGAGCGTTTTGTCTGTGTTCTACGACTGAAACTAATTGGATATTATAACTCTTCCAAACCGGATCATCTATTAACTCGATCAGTGATTTGCAAGCTTTTCCTGCTCCTACAATAACAGCTCTCACATTAGTCCCTTTGGGATTTATTGAACTAATTCTACGATATATTTTTCAGAATCTAAATCAATGCAGAAGGCTGCCGTGCTTGTCTCAGATTAGTGAATAAATCTGCAAAAATATGTCGCCCTTAGTTCAACATAATGATTTCAAATGAATATATCAAGAACAATTAATTGTATTATTAACATTTATTCATTATATGTGAATTATTTTGTTGTGTCTCTTGACATTATATATACTCAAAAAAAAATGCCGCCCCAAAAATTAACGGGAGCGGCATTTAATAAATTATCCGGGTGGATAAGATTATTTTTGGGGAGTGAAAATTGATTCGTCTGTTTCGGGATTTATTTCATATTTATATTTTATCACTGATGAATACTCAGGATTGCTTGATTCAACTACTACAGGCAGTAAGACAGATCCGAATTTTTTGTATTCTGTATATCTCTCAACTACCGGAAGTACTTTCTTCCCGATTTTTTCTGTGCTTTCAGATTTTTCGAGCATGTAATTATCAGCGTTGAAATAGAATAAATTATCGTATTTGTTTTCTGCTGTTGCTTTTAGCAGTATTTGGTTTTTCTGAATGCCAAGCACTTGCAGTTCATAGCCTAAATCAGTTAACTTAGTTTCTTTGAAGAGAACGGCTGAATACAAAAACTTTTCTATTTCAGAACTTTTTTCTTCTTTGACTCCGCCACCGTCATTAATCCAAACTTTGCCGGAATTGACCCAGAATTTCATTTTCATGAAACCGTAATCAATATCTGAAAATACTTTTTGACCGAGTGCTTGGTATGAAACCATAGTAGTATTGATCGTACGACCTTTCATTGTGATTTCCATATCAGCATCGGACTTGATGATCTTGACGGCTTCAATAGCGTCTTCTCCGCCGATAGCTTCAACATATTTTTCAATAAGCTCATCCGCGTCGAGGTCACACTTTTCCATCTTGGCGTCGGGGCCGCTGAGAGGTTCCAAATCAAGATTATAATCGAATACTTTGCCGAATCTTGAGATAGTCGGCATGATAGCGGGATCACCGACAACTATGATATATGCCGAGCTCGGATTCATATATTTTTTGGCTATATCCATTATTTCGTACTTGTTAATATCTTGTATTCTTTTCGGAAATTTTGCCAAAGTGTTGAGATCTATTTTGTTGAAATCAGCGTTCTGAATTAATCTTGCGATATAGTTGGAACTTTCTAAGGCCATTTGATAATGTCCGATTTCGTATTTTTTGATGCGGTTGAGTTCTTCATCTTCCGAAGCTGTTCTTGTCAGCATATTCAATTGCTCAGTTATGACTAACAATGAAGAGTCTGTAACTGATTTACGAACATCGGCACCACAGGCAAATCTGTTTGCATATTTTGAGCCTGTCTGATAGCCGTAAGGATTATAAGTGTATGAA
>JAQIDA010000179.1 GCA_027858275.1 Candidatus Kapaibacterium sp.
CATATTCGTTAATCATGCAACTTGTGAAATACAGGTTGAAATATGACAGAATGTATTTGTGAAAATTATTACGAGCAGACATGAACAAAAGTAAAAACGCGCTTATTTTGGGAGTCTCAAGCGGTTTCGGTCGCGCGGCAGCAACAGAGCTGGCAGAAATGGGATATAACATCTACGGTGTCCACATGGATATCGGGGTTAACAAGAAAAATGCAGAAGTTTTTGCCGAAGAACTCAGAGTTCGCGGTGTGAAAGTTGTTTTCTATAACACAAACGCCGCTGATGATCTCAAAAGAAAAGAAACAATCGAAGCGATAAAAAACGAGATCACGGACAGTGATAATCCGAAAATAAATTTCTTTTTACATTCAATAGCATTCGGAGCAGTCGGTCCTTTGATTCACAGAGACGCTGAAAAACAGGTGACTCGCCGCAAAATGGATATGACTATGAATGTTATGGCGAACAGCTTGCTGTATTGGACTCAGGATGTCCTGCACCAAGGAATGTTCGCGGCACAAAGCCGTATAATTGCTCTGACAAGTGCCGGCTCTCGCGGAGTAATGGAAGGCTACGGAGCTTTATCTATTGCGAAATGCGCTTTGGAGGCTTATGTCCGTCAATTGGCGGTTGAGCTTGCCCCATATAAAATTACAGTCAACGCATTGATGCCGGGAACTACTGACACACCTGCCGGCAGAGCCATCCCGGGATTTGCCGAAATGCTGATATATTCAAAGAAGAAAAATCCATACAAACGCGTAACTCTCCCCGAAGACGTAGCGAAAATTCTCGCTCTCCTCGCGGACGAAAGATCATACTGGATTAACGGTCAGATAATCGGAGCCGACGGCGGCGAAGATGTGGTCAATTATCCGGTAGAGAAAATATAGATTTGAGATTAGTTAATACAACAAGGGGTTGCAACCCCTTGTTGTTAATAATGCTTCTGATTCCGGCAAATCTCCTGCCCTTACCACATCGAAAAATTAACACTCAGGCAAGCGCGCAGACCTTGGAATTCTTCTGTCTTAGTTGTCGGAAGCATATAGCCGCATTTTGCGTTTACGAAAATGTTCTTGTCGGCATATAGCCACAGCCCGAGTTCAGGATTGAGGAAAAAGCGTGTTTCGATTCTCTCCTGATTGATCCAACCCAATGACAAACCGAAATATGGCAATAAGAATTTGCGTTTGGGGGAGCGCTCAAAACTCATATCCACACCGGTTCCGTAAATGAACACGTCTTTTACATCTTCAATGTCAGACTGCATCAAATCGAGGAAGAAATACCACTGTCCGTGGCTCGGTCCTTTGTTGTCGTTGTGGTGAATCCAACTCGTAAAGGCGAATTGCACATTGACGCCATGATAAAAACCGTCGCCGGCGTCTGTTGCAGGCATATAAACCGAATAGCCGAGTGCAGGCAAGAAAAATGATTCCCAATCATCTCTCACTGAAATTGAGAGTTTCAATATATCGGTCTTTCCCTCTGTTTCGGCATATACATTGATCATATATTCACCTGTCGGAACAACTTTTTCATCCCAAAAGAGTTCGAGATTTTCGGGGTTGAAGCGTGCACCCTGAGGCAAACTGTCGATTCTAAAACTATAAGAACCGGGATTTATCGCACGAAGCGAATCGTGAAAACGAGTTAATCGAATTTCGATATTTGGGTCAATTTGACTACCGTAATTAAACTTGGAGCTGATGTTGAAAACAACATTCTTGTTGCTGTTCGCAAAGATTTTGCCGTCCAACTTCTTTGACTTTTGCCAATCTTCAGCCGACAGGACTGCCGAACCCGCAAGCAACAAACTGCAAATCAATACGCATATATATTTTATGTTTTTCATCTGATTTTCCTGAATAATAATAAATACTTTTTACCTAATCGAGATGCTAATCTTACCACAATGAAAAATTGACGCTGAGAGTTGCTTTCAGCCCCTGATATTCTTCAAAAGTCTTTGTAGGCAGCAAATAGGAGGCTCCCGCGTTTACAAATAAATATTGATCGGCATAAAGCCATATACCCACTCGCGGAGCAAATGTGATATTGTAGCCTATATCGGCTTGATTCATCCAACCGAAAAACGCTCCGAAATAAGGGAGCAACCACTTTCGTTTAGGATTGCGTTCGAAGGACAGATCAACTCCGGTGCCGTAAATAAAACATCTCTCGATGTCGTCAGAACACGACTCCAATAAATCTAATGACAAATACCACTGTCCGAGGCAAGGCCCGCTGTTATCATTGCGATGAATCCAACTATACAATGCGTATTGAACAGAGATTCCCGTGAATGTTCCGACCTTATCGTCAGTTTTAGGAGTATAAATTGAAGCGCCTATAGCAGGTAAAAACCCGGTTTCCATATCGTCTTTGACGTCGATATTAATGTATAATTCGTCAATGTATAATTCGTCAACTATGCCTTTGTATCTAACTTCAATTCTAACCGGATATTTTCCGAGAGGTTTCTCTTGGCTCAGCCAAATAATTTCCCGTTTATCATAGTCAAATCTTGCTCCTTTGGGTAGATCGCTGATTCGCCATTCAAAATCTGAGGGATTTTTTCTGAAGGGCTGCTTGTATTTTTGATTCAAAGGTATGCTTATTCTCAGCTCTTTATCCGGTTGGGAGCTTTGAGTGTGGTATATGTGTCCCAGAATATCGTCGTGCATTTCAACTGAAGGCATTCCTCTCAATTTATTGTTTTGTGCCTGCAAGTCGGGAAGCCCGCTGCACAAGATCAATGCTGTCAATATTAAGATCAATTTTTTCATAAGTACCCTCGCCGGTTAGTTGGCAAACAAAATTCAATTCTCCCTGCGAATTGATAGGCTAATGTACGAAACGGAACAGTTATTTCAAAGTTGTTTTATTCCCTATGAAAACCCGACGTATTTTATTATCTTTGAATAAGTTTCAAATATGGAAATATGTTATGATAATATTCAAATGAACAAAATTTCAACATTGATCTCATTATTCGTTTCAACAGGATAACAATGAAAAACATATTAACAATATTGTTCTTAATAACAATCAGCTCCGTGTTGCTTTTGTCTGAAGAAGCTGTGAAATCGGACAGCCTGACACCAAAAAAATACCTATTTAGTTATAAAATAGAATTTCCTCAGATTGAATTCAACGCTCTCCAATCAACAAATGAGGAATTGCTTGATTTGCTCCCTGAGGATGCCGAAATAAGCAAAGATTTCCCGGTTGCTCCCTTATATAAACTTGAAATGAGTATTTTTAATCATAAATCATCATATTTTTCAATTTTAGCTTTTTATCATTCTGCCGGGTCGAATATTCATTATGAAGATAATACAGGAGAACTCGATTTTAATATCAGTGCAAAAACTTATGGTTTTGGATTTGGATATACAAAATTTTTGGCAAAGAAGTCGAAGCCTTTTGATTATGGTTTGAATTTAGAAACTGGAATGTTGAATAAATTTTATCGTTTTGAATCGAATGTTTACGTTGCAGACAAACTTGATACTAAGGTAAATAATTTTAGTG
>JAQIDA010000220.1 GCA_027858275.1 Candidatus Kapaibacterium sp.
TTATTCTATTTTGACGCATGGCTTGATGATTTTTTATTATACATACGGTTTAGTAACATAAATATAATAAATTCATACGGTTATCAAGCCGTATTTTTTTTATCCCGGACAGTAGTGTACACAAATGAATGTGAGATGAACGTTTGACAAAATTTTAAAATAATTACAACTCTCTATAATACCAGAGACTTAAAACTATTTATATAGCGAATGCCAACTACTCCCACTCACAAGTACCTGCATTACACCGGAATTTTCATTCGTCCGATTTCGGTCCTTCAGGCAGTTTTGAAAACCTGCCTTTTGCTTTGCCATGAACCGGATCCGACGACGACCAAGGCCAACCGCCAAATTGCGTTCTTCGATATTTATTCATGGTTTCTTGTATTTCCTCACGCGTGTTTGCAACAAAAGGACCATACTGCACAAGAGGCTCATTGATCGGAAGCCCCTGTAAAAATAAGAAATATGATCTTTTTGAGCCATTTATAATCCGGACTTCTTTATTTGGATCGAGTTCAACAACTTTATTTCCCTTGATTTCCGAGTCTCCGATGCTGATTGAATCTCCTCGATAATAATACAAAGATCGCTTCACTGAAGCATCTGCCGAAGGGATACGCAATGAAGCGTTAATGTCCATTTTAACTGTCCAAATCTGAACTTGATTATTAGGGTCGGCAGCCCATGAATCAGGAGTGGGCGGAAGAGCTTTTTGATCTTCAAAAGAACCCGCTATCAAGTTGACTGTCGTTGAGTTTCCGGTATTATCTTTACTGATAATTTCAGGAATATCTTTGCCCCATAGCATTTTGTAATGCGGTTTGACCTTTTTGCTTTTCTTCGGCAAATTCAGCCATATTTGGAACAGCTCCAAAGGATTGGAATCTTTATTTAACAGAGGAAACATCTCGGCGTGTTGTACGCCTTTTCCTGAGGTTAACCATTGAACGTCAGAATTCCCGAATCGACCTGACGCACCGAGCGAGTCAGAATGATCGACCATCCCCTTTTTAACAATAGTAACTGTTTCAAAACCGCTGTGCGGATGAGCGGGGAAACCCGGGATTTTTGTTCCGTGATACATATTCCAACCATCCTTGCCGGCGAAATCCTGCCCGATATTTCTTCCTTCCAACGAGCTTTTAGGCCCCATAGATTCATTAGCTCCGGGATAAAGATCATGATGATAGGCACAGAAAATAAATGGGTCTTGTGTTTTCCACGGCATGCTTAAAGGCAGTATGTTCAATATTGCTGTATTATTCATTTTGATTCTATTTTTATGAAATTCTAAATTATTATTTTCGACCGAGCAATCGGATTACTGATGCTTTTCCGCTGTGATGATCACCCTCCGCAAGCACAATTTCTTCTTCCCTTACATCCAACTCCCTCAATTGAGAGAAATCATTTTTCAATTCCTCAATCGAAAACAGCATATTGATGTCTTTCGGGCCACCGCTATCATTACCTCTTTGTTTTTTCGAAAAGGCCTCGAGAACAATGACTCCACCGGGCTTTAAAAAAGTCAGAAGACGTCTGTGTATATTCTGTCGATCTTTGCTGTGAGCATAAATCAATACAAGCATATCGAAGGACTCCTTCTCGTAATCAGCGTCTTCCAAACTTGATATTGAATAATCTATTTGAACATTATTTTCTTTGCTCAAACGAAGTGCTTTTCCTCTTGCCTCGGTACTATAATCAAAGGCGCTGACATCCCAACCTAAGCCGGCTGCATATACTGACTTTCGTCCTTCCCCTTCAGCAGGCAAAAGAATTTTCCCGGGTTTGAAATCATTTATTTTATCTTTAAAAAAGTTATTGGGCTGAATACCATAAAAATAATCTTCACCTGTATACCTTTTATCCCACATCTGTTTCATTGTTTTCTTTCTGATGGATTGAATTCCTTTTTTCAATATCTGCCGGACAATTGACCTCGAAATCATATTGAAATGAGTCCAATTTCGGTCTTGTCCGGCAAATCATTAACATGTTTAGTGATTTATTTTAATACAAGTTTGACATCAAGTGTGAAAATATCATCAATGGCCTTATCGCCAAGATTGTCAAAAAATGAATCAGAGCCATATCTCACATCAAATTTGGAGCGATCGATTTCAATTTTGGCCTTATATTTATTCCCTGATCTTTTAACTATAAACGAGATGTTCTTAGTTTTGCCTTTAATCGTAATTTTTCCTTTAATAGTAGCTTTCCCATTTTTGAACTTCGT
>JAQIDA010000236.1 GCA_027858275.1 Candidatus Kapaibacterium sp.
GAGTTTTAGCGGCACTTTTGATCAGCTTCTCATTATATAAATTATTTCGCCCAAATTTGTTTCATCTAAAAACTAATCGCAGCGCGGTTCTTTTCGGATTGGTCGCAGGAATGCTCGGCGGTGCTTACAACACTAACGGACCTCCGATTATTATATACGGAACTTTGCGCCGCTGGTCATCGGAGCATTTCAGGGATACATTGCAGGGAGTTTTACTGCCGATCAATATCGCCATTATAATTGGTCATGCCGGAGCAGGCCTGTGGACATCGGAAGTTTGGATATTATTTTTGTGGAGTTTACCTTTAGTCGTCTTGGCGATTTGGGGCGGTAACAAATTAAACAAACTTATCCCGCCGGATAAATTCACAAAATACGTCTATATCCTTCTGCTTATTATTGGCAGCGGATTGGCTCTTGAATCATTCAGTTGATTATTTGCTTCCGCGCAATTTGATTTTGAACTTCCATTTATTCTGATCTTTAGTCGGCGACGGAGTTTGGTCGTTAGAATAAGACATTTGCAAAATGATGTTGTCAAAAATCGGATTATTACCCAGTTCCGTCAAAGGATAATCGAAGCTAAATTCATTTTTATTTGAGAAATCCGCCACACTTCCGCCGACTGTCCACTTACCGTGACCAAAGAGCTGGCCTGATATTTTTAATCGTGCCTGTTCCATATCCACATTGCCTTCGCTGCCAAAATCAATTTCAGCGCTTTGTATCACTGAGCCTTGGAAAGCATCTGTGAGCATGTTTGAAAGCATTCCTGTGCCTGCTTCGACTCCTGTCCCGGAGAAATTCATGCTTCCAACTTCAAAATCAGATTTAGTTTTACCTGAAATCAACAGGAAAATAGCATCTTGTCTTATCTGCGAACTGTCGCCGATTGCTTCAACACCGTTAATCGCATATCCGAAATTAATGATCGGTTTGTTTTTAGTCCCTGTAATAAACATTTTCACAGAATAATCACGCGGTTTTTCATTGACTATGGACTGCCCGTGATGAACCGCTGTCAAATCAATACCCGGATTAGTGATTGAACCTGTCGGGAAAAATACACTGCCGGTAGTTTTGAACGATTTGATAAAGTTCAGACTCGAACCTTTTTTCACCAACAATCCGCTTCCGGTGATTATCGGAACACTGCTGCCGCGCTTTTTATAATATCCCAGTGGTTGTGAACGATCAGTCAGGCCCACTTCAAGTTTAAGCCGTCCGATAGAGATCATATCAATAGTCAAATACATTCGCCCCGGGATTCTGAGATTAACAGCAATGTCGAGCAAGTCATCGATATTAGTCTTTCTTTTTTTGCGGCGAATTTTTTTAGGTATATCTGATGTGCTGTCTTTAACATTCACACTTGAGAATTGATGTGTATCGCCTACAATTTCATATTTGAATACAGATTTTGAAATGCTTGTTTTATCAATATCCGGCATATACATATTGGCGTTAATCACATTCAGATCACCGCGAATATTCAGCTCGTCAGTTTTGCCGTATATTTTAATCGGATTGTCGCCGGTTGCTATCACGAAATCACCGAATAATGCCGGCATAGATTTCTCTGAAGCTCTGCTGAGTACTTTGATCCCTTTTGATCGAAGATTAAAGCGGATCTTGTCCGGCTTCATTTTTTCATCCAAAGTTACAAAGCCGCTGATCACAGCCTTGCCGCGTTTGAGATCAAGTTTCGAATTACGAATGGTCAATTCCTCAACAGTAATTTTATCACTGTTTAGATAAATTCTGGCATTTGTACTGTAGTACATGTTATTCGCTTCGGATAGGAACTTCGCGTTCTTAACAGTAACTGAGCCGTCAAAATCAAAATCGTCAGGCAGATAGCCGTTTAGATTCAAAGTAGCATCAGCTCTCCCGCGCAATTTGCTGATACCCGGAACAAATGACCCTGCTATGTTCAAAGGCAGATCCCTTGCCTTGATGCTGAATTTTGCCTTGTCATCTCGCAATCGATTTTTTATATCTGTAAAAGCAAGATTGATCGGGAGTATTTGAATATCGACTTCCAATGTTTTTAAATTGTCTTTGAGTTGAGTATTTTGAAGAATCATCTTTCCGATGACCGTCGAATCACGGTGGAACATTTCAACTGACAGATCACCCACAGTTGTCCCGTTATATGCCAAATCACTAGCGGTAAGCCTAAGACTGATATGAGGATTATCAAGAGAGCCTTCAGCATGGATATTGATATTATTGACAATCCCGTTTTCTATCAAAGGTAAATCTTTGTCGGACATTATTATGAATTTATTCAAATCAGTCAGTTCGATATTGCTAATATCAAGGGAAATATCTTCGAGTTTACTGTTGCGCAAAACACCTGACAGGTTTATTGATTCCCGATCGATTCGATGAATTTCCATTTGATGAATATCAAAATAACCCGGTCCGACAAATGCGTCTAACAGATTGTCGGATTCCCAAGAATACCCTTCGTAGCTCACTTCCGTTCTCTTGAGTAAAATTTTGAGATAATCTTCCTCTATCTGAACCTCTCCGTCTGTTGCAAAAGTAGTTTTCTCATTGACGGTGCTTTGAATATTGAAACCAAATAATTCCTGATCAACAGACAATTTGACTTTTGGCTTCCCGATTATCAAATCATTTATTTTGATATTACCGTCACCCACGAAGTAAAAATCAGCGTTATTGAATTTTAGCAATGAATCCTTAGAATCAACATTGAGCCTTCCTGTTAATTCCAGAGGATCAGATCTGAGATCTAAAGAACTTGTTTTAATTTTTATATCACCGGTTACTATTGAGTTCACGGTAAACCGGCCGGTATTCCCGCCTGATGAAATATCCATATCAACATTCGCGCTGAAATCCGCTGTTTCCAATTGCAACAATGACGCGGCAGGGGAAATATCCTTTATATCTGCAAGCAATTTCAAATTTACTTCCGGGAATTGGACCGGTTCATCGATTTCAACGATTTCGTCGACAATCACAGTGCTGTCTTTCCTATGATCCGTCGTTCGAATAATTGATTCAACAAAATCTGAAATTGCCTCTGTGTTCATCTCTGCTGCTTGAGTCAATGCCTCGAGTGTATAGCTCCCCGTAATTTCCGCATTAACAAAATCCGATTTGAGTATTATCGATCTTTCCGCCTCACTTCGCTTCATGGTCAAACTCATATCAAAGGGCAGCAATCCTAAATATGTGAAATAACATTCTTCTACTCCAATATCCACAGTGCCGATTATACTGTCAGGATGAACGCCTGAAGCATTTATTTCTACTTGGCTTGTGAAATACTCCGGCAAGTTGTCTTTTTTAAGTAGCTTCGCGATATTTAATGCCTGAGTTTTAGCACTGATATGGTAAATCGGTGAGACCTCTTGACTAAAATCAAGATCGACATTCATAAAAACATAGCTCTCAGGCAGATTGTCGTAATAGTCATCAGAATCAAGTTCGTCCTCTGTAAAAACTATAAGCATACTGTCAAGGGTCAATTTCAAACCCGGAGCAACTGCCGCTTTGAAGCGAAGCCTATTGAAATCATATTCACCGAATTGGGAGCGTCCTGCAGACAGGCGGAAATCCGCAAATAAATTGTCTTCGTTAGTGCCGCTGCCCCTAAATTCGATAACAGAGCTTATATTGCTTTTCAAAGAAACATCATCAAGAAGCTGCCCGAGATCCAATTTGTCACACTGAATATTGCCGGAATAAATGAGTGGCTTTTTGAGATTGATCCCTGCCGCTATATCCAAACTTCCTGCTTGTGTGATTACTCTGAAATCTGTTGAAATCGAATCTAAATTTCCGTCAATTGTTGTGCCTTCCATTAGCAGAATACCGGGGTCAGGAACAGAGGACAAATCAATTCCCCGGAGAATTCTCCGAGCGTCAGGAACTGATAAGATAGTCTCATTAAAACTCAGTTGGAATTGAATCTTCTTAGGAGTAGTAGTGTTTTGAACATCAATATCAATATCTAATTCCGTAGATCCGGTTTTAATTTTGAAATTTCTCAATTTTGGATTATTGATTGTCCCTGTCAGATCGAGAGTTATATTTGCACTCGCCTGTGGATTCAACGGTATTTTAGAGAATTTCAGGGCATCGCTTACCGAGCCCGAATCAATTCTCAATTGCAAGGTCAACGGTGCGTTAAACAGCTCTTCCGTCGAAAACCCGCCGATGATATCAGTTGAATCGAGCTGCAGATCGATATTAACACAGCTTTTTGGAGTCAGTACTTGCATGTCCTTTATTATAGTGAGCTCTTTTCTCAGTTCTGCGGCAAATTCTAAATTGAGAACTTTGAAATTCTTTGATTGCTCATACAAGGACAGGGAATTTACTTCAACTTCATAAATTGATTTATCAAAGTCCACGTTCGCGGATATATCAAAATTAATATCGACTGCGTCAAGGTGGTTGAAATCTAATTGCCCCGAAGTCTTTTCACTCATAGTTGAATCATATCGAACGAATGAGCCGTCGATCATTTCAATCCCGGCTACATTGATTTTCCATTCTGATTTTGACTTATCAGTATCAGGCTCTTTTTTCGAAGCTGCTGCTATATGGGCAATGTTCCAACTGCTGTCTGTTGCTGAACGCAGAAGCTTAATACGAGGGGAATCCAATATGATTTTGCTGATCATCAGTGATTCATCAAATATAGGCTTGATCTGAAGACTGACAGTTATTTGTTCGCAAAAAAGCAGCGTGTCGCCGGCCGCCGTGATTCTGACATTGTCCAACTCAACTCCTTCAAAAGGATTGATTCTTATGTCAGAAAACTCAATCTCACCTTCGATTGATGAATTGACTTTGTCCAAAATAATCCCCGAAGACCAAGAACGAAATCCTTCTGAATAAGACAGAATGATAAGAGCAATTGAAGTTATTAACAGAAACAACAGCAGGAAAACCGCCGATTTAAAAACAAACCTAAATGCTCTTTTGAATAAGCCGGCTTTAGCTTTCGGCGAAGTTTGCGCAACTTCGGCTTCAGGCTGTTTTTCTTCTTCTTCTTCTATATTTAATTCACTCATTCAGAACATTCGTTTATAACTTAACGCAACAATACAATATAAAAATACTTATTGCTCAATCAATAACAAAGCAGAAACTTATAAATAGGGAAATAATCAGCATAAAAAGCATGTTTAGTCAATAATTCGGGCTTAGTATTTGTCCTCATGTGTGATTAGT
>JAQIDA010000249.1 GCA_027858275.1 Candidatus Kapaibacterium sp.
TAGAGGCTTTTTTAGTGAGCTCTACTGGTTTTGTCCCAGCGCCCTCTTCCGTGTCAGGGAAGCGCTCTATACCAGCTGAGCTAAGAGCTCGATTAAAGAATGTCAGCCCTTATCAAAAGGGAATACAAACATAATTAAAACCTGTGTTTCACACAAGAAAAATTATTAGTCATCCATCAATTCTTTTTCTTTTGCATTGAGTATATCATCAATCTTTTTGATATAATCATTTGTAATTTTTTGGATTTCGTCTTCGCCGCGTTTTTTCTCGTCTTCGGATATATCTTTATCCTTCTCAGATTTCTTAATCGCGTCCATCATATCACGACGAACGTTGCGAACGCCGACTTTGCCTTCTTCCGCAAGTTTCTTAGTCATCTTAACGAATTCAATTCTGCGATCTTCCGTCAGCGGAGGAACATGAATTCGGATGATATTGCCGTCATTTTGCGGATTGAAACCGAGATCGGCTTGCTGAATCGCCTTTTCAATCAAAGGAAGTGTCGTAGCATCCCATGGTTGGATAACTATCGTCCCCGCATCGGGAACCGATACGCCTGCCACTTGTGACAAAGGACTCATTGTACCGTAATAATCAACTCTCACACTGTCAACCAGTGCGGCTGAAGCACGACCGGTTCTGATCTTCTCCATTCTTGATTTGCTTGCGTCCAAAGATTTTTCCATCTGCTCTTTGGCATTGCCTAAAATTTCATTTACTTCCATTATACCCTCAGAATTGATTTACTTATGAAGATTTTTTTACAGTAGTACCGATATTTTCACCGGAAATTAAACGCTTCAGATTGCCCTTAGTGTTTAAGTCAAAGACAACAATCGGAAGATTGTTTTCTTTGCACAAAGCAATCGCGGTTTGATCCATCACCCGAATATTTTTTTCCAATACCTCACTATAGGAAATTGTATCGTAACGCTTAGCATTCGGATTCTTCTCAGGGTCACAGTCGTAGACACCGTCAACGCGCGTACCTTTGAGTATAATATCCGCGCCGATTTCGTTTGCTCTGAGCGCAGCGGCCGTATCAGTTGTGAAATATGGATTGCCCGTACCTGAACCAAACAACACCACTCGATCTTTTTCAAGATGTCGAATAGCTTTGCGTCCGATAAAAGGTTCAGCAATTTGTTCCATTTTTATAGCGGTCTGCAATCTTGTAGGTACGCCCTGCGCTTCAAGAGCGTTCTGGAAGGCTACACAGTTGATAACCGTAGCCAACATACCCATATAGTCGCCTGAGACCTTGTTTATACCGTGAGCGGCGGCCTGGATACCTCTAAAGATATTCCCGCCGCCTATCACTATACCGATTTGAACACCCATCTTATGAATATCCGCTATCTCAGAGGCAAAAGACTTTAATACTTCTGCGTCGATGCCGAATTGGCCGTCGCCGGTTAAAGCTTCCCCACTGAGTTTTAGAAGAATTCTTTTATAAGATGGTTTCATATCATATCAGGCTTAGAAATTTTATAATCATTAATTAATCAAGGCTTTCGCCAAACATAAAACGACTGAAGCTCTTTACAGAAACTTCTTTGCCGCTGTCATCGGAGATTTCTTTTACAACGTCAGCTATTGTTTTACCAGAATCTTTTACATAGACCTGCTGAACAAGGCACTGGTCTTTGTAGAATTTAGCGATTTTGCCTGTTGCGATTCTTTCAGCAAGTTCAGGTTTTTTACCTTCCAGAACTGCCGCATCATTGTAGATTTCAATTTCTTTATCGATATCAGTCTGAGGAACGTCTTCTTTAGAAATATAAAGAGGGTTCATAGCTGCTATCTGCATAGTTATATCGTGAACAAGCGCTTTTGAAGGCTCGCCAAGACCGTCCGTGCTCATTTCAACTAATACACCGAGTTTGTTGTTCGAATGATTATAAGTTGAAAAAACACCTTCAGTAGCGAGTTTTTTAAATCGACGACTTTCGATTTTTTCGCTGAATTTAGCAAGAATATCGTTGTGCAGTTCTTCAATTGAATCACCGTCTACCGAAATTTTCAGTAAATCTTCAACAGATTTAACGTCATTATTTTCAATAGCATCGGCTACGATTCCGCAGTAAGTAACGAAAGCTTCGTTAAGTGCCACAAAATCAGTTTCACAATTAATTTCTACAATAACGGCATTTTTACCGTTTTTATCAGTTCTAGCAATGACCATACCTTCTTTGGCAGCGCGGTCAGCGCGCTTAGCCATTGAGGCAGCGCCTTTTTTACGCAAAAAGTCAATAGCTTCCTGCAAATCGCCGTTTGACTCAACAAGAGCTTTTTTGCAGTCGCCCATTCCGGCACCTGTTTTCACTCTAAGATCTTTAACGAGTTGCGGTGTAATCTGTCCCATATCTAAATACTCTCAGTTTAAATTGTTTCTTAATACTATAAATTATCGGAAGCTATTATTTCCCGTCAGTTTTGCCTGCTTCATTTGGGTGATTTCCACCCGGTTTGGAGCTGCGACGTTCGCGCATACGGCGCTGAACTTTTGCTTTTTCATCCTGAGCGGGATTCTTTTCAGTTTCTTTAGCAATACGCTCGTTTTCAGCAGCTTTTTCAGCTGATCTGGCTTTAGAAGCCTGAGCGCCTTCGATAGTTGCGTCGACCAGAGCCTTGCAAATCAAAGCGATTGTTTTTAAAGAATCATCATTCGCGGGGATCGGATAATCAACATCTTCGGGATCAGTATTTGTGTCAACAATAGCGACAACAGGGATTCCGAGGATTTTAGCTTCTTTGATAGCAATATGTTCTTTTTTAATATCAACTACAACAAGAACACCTGGGAGGCGAGTCATGTTTTCAATTCCGCCGAATACTTTGCGAAGTCTTTCTTTTTCGCGAGTAAGGAGCAGTCTTTCTTTTTTTGTGATATTCTCAAATGTGCCGTCAGATTCCATCTTATCTATCACACTGAGTCTTTTGATACTCTTGCGAATAGTGGGGAAGTTAGTAAGCATACCGCCGAGCCAGCGCTCTGTAACAAAATTCATTCCACAGCGAGCTGCTTCGTCGGGAATAACAGCTTTGGCCTGCTTTTTGGTTCCGACAAATAAAACTACTCTGCCTTTGGACGAGATATCCAAGACAACTCTGCGAGCTATATCAATTAATACCTGAGTTTTTCTGAGATCTAGGATGTGGATTCCGTTGCGTTCCATGAAGATGTACTTGCTCATTTTAGGATTCCAGCGACGTGTAAGGTGCCCGAAGTGAGCGCCAGATTCGAGCATATGCTCGATCGATACAGCATGAGCCATATTTTTTCTCCTGAAAAATGTGTTTTACTTTTGTTTCGGTCCTTTTGCCCATTCAACGCCCTTTGAGGCGCAACACTCGACAATCACGAAACATGCTATTTAATTATAATGTTTTAATACAATCGCGTTTTGATAATTTATCAGACGCGAAATTCAACGCCGTAGTTCTTATACCATAATCTGTATCTCTGAGAGCGCGAAATAATCGCGCTCCGGAGCATAAAGATTAACGTTTTGAGAACTGGAAGCGTTTACGAGCTTTTTTCTGACCGTATTTCTTACGTTCAACCATACGTGAATCACGTGTGAGCATTCCTGCTCCGCGCAAAGCCGCATGCATTTCTTCGTCGAATATACACAAAGCACGCGCTATTGCAAGCTGCATAGCACCTGTTTGACCACTTTTCCCGCCGCCGTGTACCTTGCAAATGATGTCCATTTTGCCATCAACTTTTGTAAGTTCTAAAGGACGCAGAGCGTTCAAGCGATATATTTCGATTGGGAAATATTCGTTGATCGGGAGTCTGTTTACGGTTATTTTTCCGGTACCGGGCACCATTCGTATTTGTGCGACTGATGTCTTTCTACGTCCGGTAGCGCTTGAAACCTTCATTTAATCTCCGGTTTTTAAAAAAGAAAAATTAATTAATGATTTTTATCAGTTCTTTAATTCGAATACTTTGGGCTTCTGAGCTGCGTGAGGATGCTCTTCGCCTGCGTACACTTTTAAATTACTATTAATGACTTTGCCGAGTCTGTTTTTCGGCAACATACCTTTTACCGCGTGCTCAATCACGTATTCCGGTTTCTTTTCCATCATTTCTTTGAATGATCGAAATTTACCGCTTCCGAGATAACCTGAATGACTGAAATATTCTTTCATTTCAACACGCTTGCCTTGGAGCTGAATTTTACCAGCGTTAATGACAACTACAAAATCACCGCAATCAACGTGCGGGGTAAAAGTCGGCTTGTGCTTACCGCGAAGTAATACGGCAACCTGAGTAGCCAAACGTCCTAAAGTCTGTCCCGCGGCGTCTACCACGAACCATTCTTTGTCAACGTCTTCTTTACGAAGTGACTTCGTAATCTTTGTTGAGGATTCCACAGAATTCTCCTGTTAATTATTAATTACAAATACCGTTTCCGCATAAAACATGATTGACTTTTAACAGTAAAATCAAAATGTCTATTACAGAACTACAAATTTAGATAATTTTTTTGATATAACATCCATATAAAGCTTAAGTTCTGTCAAATAATTTATCAAATTCTTTTAAAGTATATTCAATTACCAAAGGCCGACCGTGAGGGCAAGCATAAGGAGTTGAACATTTGAATAAATTATCGATCAAGCTTTTCATTTCGGCGGGACTCAATTCATGCCCGGTTTTTATAGCCGCGTGACAGCTGAAAGACGCTGCCATATTGTCTCTCTTGTCAGTCGCGCGAATGCGATTGTACTCTTCATACTGCTCTGCAATTTCCCGAATCGCCGTTTCCTCGGCACCTGATTGTATATCTGAAGGCACTCCGCTCAATATCATTGTCGAATCATCAGCCATCGAAAAAATAAATCCGAGCTGAGTCAATTCTTCACTAATTTCTTTGATTAAGGCCAATTCTGATATATTCAAGCTCACTTTTACCGGAAAAAGCAGTTCCTGCGAGTTCACGAATTGCTTATTCATGGCTTTTAATGCTTTTTCGTATAGGATTCGTTCGTGCGCAGCATGCTGGTCGATCACCATAACGCCCTTTTCCGTTTGAACGAAAATAAACTTTTTATGCAATTGCCAATACATGGCGTCTGGTTTTTCATCATGCAAATCCGGTCGGTCAATTTTTCTGTCTATTCCAATTTCTCCCGTGCCGAAAGGATTGAGTATAGGCTCAGCTCCCATATCGGACTTTTTCGGGAACAGCATGTCATAAGCTGAAATTTCTTCCTTTTGAGGGCGATCATATTGATATCCGCTGTTGCTTCGTCCGAAGGATTGTCCGCCGCCATGCGGCCCCCGAGCAGGCGTTTGGCCATTCATGATTTCGCCGGTAATTTTGTTGACAAGGAACAAATCGGAATCAGCTGAACTACCGAGAGCGTTTTCTGTTTCAATAGGAGTATTAGCCAGATCATTTGCCAAATGCAGCTCAGGAACAAGATTGTGATCCTGAAGAGCATAGCCTATTGCGCTTTTCACAAGATTATATACAGTCCGCTCATTCTCGAATTTCACCTCATGCTTCTGAGGATGTACATTTATATCAATAACTTTGGGATCAACTTCAATATTAAGGATGAAAAACGGATGCGCCTTGCGTTCAAGCAAATGCTCATAAGCACTGAAGGCAGCATGGTTCAACGACTTGCTGATAATAGCCCGATCATTTAGAAATAAGTATTGACCGCTGCCGGTACTTTTGGCAAGCAGCGGCATCCCGACAAAACCCGAAACACTCATGCTTTCATGATCCGACTTAACGGGAATAATATTCTCAGCAGTCTTCTTGCCGAGAACCCCTTCAATGCGAGTTTCAATATCAGAAGGCTTTACGTCAAAAATCAAAGAATCATGATCATAGAAAGTAAATCGGATATGCGGATGACTCAGCGCAAATCTGATCATCGTATTAGAGATATATCTAAATTCAGTCAAATCAGATTTCAAAAATTTTCTGCGAGCCGGCACATTATAAAAAAGATTTTTAACAAAAATCTGTGTGCCTTTGTCTGAGTTGCAGGGCGTGACAATATCATCTTTCATCGGGTCGGCTTCCAGAGACCAAGCATGAGCATCGCTCGAGCGTTTTGTTCTGATTTCCAAATTTGACACCGATGAAATCGAAGCCAACGCCTCACCTCGAAAACCGAAAGAACGAATATCTTCCAAATCCTCCGTAGTAAGAATCTTGCTCGTAGCGTGGCGTTTGACAGACAGACGAAGATTTTCCTCCGACATGCCGTCACCGTTGTCTACTATATGTATCAACTGCTTGCCCGAACCGCGAACAACCACAGCAATAGCTGTAGCACCGGAATCAACGGCATTTTCAACCAATTCCTTCACAACGGATTCAGGGCGCTGCACAACCTCGCCGGCAGCAATCTGATTCGCTATGAAATCAGGCAGTATTGTTATCGTATTTGATTTATCTTTGGGCATAAAAACGCTGTTATTTCTCAATTCTATACTAATGTAATGTAGACGAATAAGTTCCTGTTTTATCTTGATACAATATTAATTAAATTTGAAACGTGTTTAGAGTGGTAAGAAGCTTTGCAGTGACAGTCTCAGCAACGCTTCCCGCTAAATAAATAAAGAAAGAACCATGAATATTTTCGATAAAATTATTGATCTGTTTCTGTTTAGGGACGGTAGCGACGAAGACAGCCGTTCGACTGAACCCAAAGTCACCGTCGGCTCTATAGTATGGGGCGTAATGCTCCGCACGACTATACTTCTGCTTGTCAGCACTTTTCTGCTGTATACAATGGAGTACAGACACCTATGGTGGTTCATGCTTTTTGGAATCTGGCTGCTGGCGATTTATCCCGGCTGGCGACAGTATCATAAATTTCACGAGCGCATGAAGAAATTCACGGAAGACACTCTCTGCGGATCATGTAAATACTTCAACAGCGCCGGGCAATTATGCAAAATCTACGACGAACACGTCAGCACTGAACACATTCCCTGTGACGGACAGAACTGGGAACCGCTAAGCGAGGAATAAGCTATTATCTGACTCCCCGTCCTTTCCAAGGAGGGGTGCCCGAAGGGCGGGGTGGTTCTTATCTTACTCTCCTCCTGTCTTAGGAGGAGTGCCCAAAGGGAGAGGTGGTTCTTATCTTTTCTTATCTGATCAAAAAATATCACTTTTCCTTCGTCTCTACATCCCCGTAATCCAAAGCCTTAATCAATCTATAATCTCCGGCTGAAATCACTTCAAAAATAAATTCTTCGTGTTATTCAGCCTCAAGGCTGACATGAAATATGGCATCCCCGCGATTGACAATCGGAAAGTTGTTCACACAAAATACATAACAATCAATAGGAGCAACAATTTTTTTCTCAAACTCGGCATAAGGATCGGTTATAATTCCTAAGACTGTTTTTTTTGTAATCCACTGTCCGTTTTTTATTTTTACATGGAACATTCCCGAATACGGAGCTCTAATCCATTTGGATTTTTTTACCAATACTGATTTGTTGTCAGTAGCTTTAGGGCCGGTTCTCATTTTTAAAAAACGCAAAACATTTTTGGCTCCGTCAAAGCCGGATTGAATAATATGCTCATCAAAATTTTTTGCCATACCGCCTTCATAAAGCAAAGCGCTAATATTATGTTTTTTCAAAGTATACCTAATGGATTTAGGTATACTTTTTGAATTTACAATAAAATCTGCCCCGAAAGCCTTTGCAAGCTCTATAGATTTTTCGTCGCTAATATCGCAACGAATTTGTGATGCGTTTACTCTGGCAGCTCCGCCGGTGTGATAGTCAAATACATAATCCACAATAGGAACAATACTTTTCATGAATTGATGAGCGAACTGACTTGCTAAAGAACCGTTTGCCGAACCCGGAAAAACTCTGTTCAGATCCCGTCCGTCAGGAAATTCGCGTGAAAGATTCAAAAAACCAAACACATTGAAAACAGGTATACATATAACCGTTCCCATAGCGGTTTTATTGATTTTTTCCTTGATGATCCTGCGAACAATTTCTACTCCGTTTATTTCATCGCCGTGTACTCCGGCCATAAAAAGGACAACCGGGCCGTCCTTTTTTGATCGTTCTATAATAATCGGGATTTTTACACTGCTGCGATTATGGAGTTTTGCGATTTCCATTTCAAGAGTGACATGTTCACCTCTTTTGATGTCCGTGCCGAGGAGATTTATTTTGTCTTTATACATTACGTTCTATATATCTGATAATTTCTTTAGCTATATCTTTACCTGTCGCTTTTTCTATTCCTTCCAAGCCCGGAGAGGAATTAACTTCAAGTACTAAAGGACCGTTTTTGGATTGGATTAAATCCACACCGGCAACCCCAAGCCCCATAGCTCTGACAGCTTTCAAAGCCGTGTTTTCTTCTTCATCGCTCAATTCAATCAAAGAAGCGGATCCTCCCATGTGTAGATTGGAGCGAAATTCTCCTTCTTTACCCTGACGCTTCATTGCTCCGACAACTACTCCGTCGACAACAAAAACCCTAATATCAGCTCCGCCTGCTTCTTCAATAAATTCCTGCACTATAATTCTGGCTCCGAGACCGTTAAAAGCCTCTATAACAGAATGGGCGGCATTTTGAGTTTCAGCAAGTACCACTCCCAAGCCTTGAGTCCCTTCAAGCAATTTTAATACGACGGGTGCACCACCGACTGACTCGACAAGGTGAGCAACTTCTTTTGAGTAATTTGTGAATATTGTTTTTGGCAAGCCGACACCCGCTCGAGCCAAGAGTTGCAGGCTTCTCAGCTTGTCCCTTGATCTTACCAAAGCCTGAGATCCGACCACGGCAAACACTTTTTTCATTTCGAATTGTCTTACCACAGCTGTTCCGTAAAATGTTACCGACGCCCCTATACGCGGGATAATCGCGTCGACATCTTCAAGATATTCGCCTTGATAAAATATTTTAGGATTCTTTTTTTCGATTTCAATATTACATTTCAAGTGGTTAACAACCATTACCTCATGGTTTCTGCTTTCTGCAACTTCAACCAATCTTTTAGTTGAATACAATTTTGGATTTCGAGACAGTACTACTATTTTCATTTTTTTATTTCTCGGTTAATGGAGTTAATATTATTTTTTGTTCCTTTAGTTTTGCTTTATATGACAAATCATATTTCGCAGAATCTACTATGAATTTTCCTTTTAGAAGCTTTCTTCCTATCAGTACAGGAAATTTCATGTCGCCTCTTTCGCTAAGTGAAAGCTCAATAGGATATTGCTTGCCAAAAAGGATAATCGTACTGAAAATGATAAATCTTTTTTCAGTAGCACCAAATGAATTTTTTATTTTTTTCTCTTTATAGCGATGAGTTTTGAAGGATTCATTGTTGTACAATTCGTGTCCGGGATCCAATAAATCGAATTTTATCATTTTGTTTCCGTCAACTAAACACTCTTCAATATCATGACAATGAATTGAGGATGTATAAGCTCCGGTATCCATTTTAATTTTGATGTTTTCAATATTAAATTCAGGAAAATCCGCAAAATCCTTGTGCCCGATAATTATTTTCGATTTCATCGTATTTTCTAATAACATATCATTAACTTAAATAATTGGGAATATAACAATAAAAATAATTAAAAC
>JAQIDA010000259.1 GCA_027858275.1 Candidatus Kapaibacterium sp.
TGCTTCAACAGAAGATGTAGCAGAATTGACAGAAGATCATTGGAAGTTGATCCACTATTTGCGTGACTATTTCAAACAGTACGGAATCGCCCCTATGATTCGTAAACTTTGCAAAGAAACCGGATTCCCGCTGAAAAAAGTATATGAAATGTTCCCTTCAGGCCCCGCCAAAGGCGCTTGTAAAGTAGCCGGATTAGCAAAACCTACAGGTTGTGTATAATCCCGGAATATTAGATTTCAGAAAGAAAAGCAGACTCATTTTGAGCCTGCTTTTTTTATGTGCAAAAAACAAATGTCATAATCTCCGGTCTGTAACAGTCTAAATTAAAAAAGGTCACGAAATTGAATTCGTGACCTTTTCTATTTTCCGAAAGGTTGCTGTATTAATCAGCAATATGATAGTTGATTAAGGTCTTTTCTGAATATTCTTCCTCATTATCTCCCATGTTCCCTGTTGATATATTTGATTGGGTCCCTTTCACATTTCCAATGCCCTGTGCCTGAATCGTTGTCAGTGTGTTCACCATGTTCACTGTAATAGTCTGTCCAATGACTTCACCTGTTGCGTCTATAACACCAAGAACCGTAAATGCCATTGATTTATAGTCTGTGCCGAGATAGTTGTAAGTGGATTCTTCGTCATGAGATCCTTTGAAGTCCAGATCAAATTCCAGATCAAATTCCATTCCTTGCTCAGAGATTGTCTGTGTAAATGAATCGTTGATAATTAACCAATCGGAGTTTGCTAAATCAGCGAAAACAACCCATTGAGGTTCGAAGTCAATAGGCATGCCAGAGGTAATGATGTAGTAATACATCATTACCTTGTTGCCGTCATATCTGTAATACATCGTTTCGGTATCTGTAGAGCCTTCCGAGTCAGTATTAACGGTTACTAGAGCGAAGGCATCGTGCCCGCCGACAGTTTCTATTCCGGAAACATAAACAGAATCAAAACCCTCTTCGCCGGTTTTA
The DNA here is from genome assembly GCA_027858275.1 of Candidatus Kapaibacterium sp. Classification (GTDB taxonomy): domain Bacteria; phylum Bacteroidota; class Ignavibacteria; order Kapaibacteriales; family UBA2268; genus JAQIDA01. Next base: position 976 of record JAQIDA010000259.1, read on the forward strand.
TTTCCTGCTTCGTCAGTCGCGTAAGTTTCGTATGTCCACCAAGATCCGACTGTCATCGGGAATAAATCCTGGACAGAAAGACCCGGGATATTAGTGCTTGTTGGCGATGAAGCGTCTTCGCCACAAGACACTAATCCGATAAACGAGCTGATTAACACGAGCATAAGAAGTTTAGTTATTTTCATTTCGACTCCCAATATTTTAATAAACAATTTACTTTCAGTGAAGATTTGGATAGAAAATTATTAATGTTTCCTCGTAATTCATTAAATATCAGTAAATTCTGAAGAATAATATACAAAAAAAAGGCGAATATCCAAAGATACTCGCCTTTTATAAAAAATACGAAACCGGAAAATTATCCTTTGATAATTTCAATAGCTTCTTTAATAGTTTCTGTTACGTGGTCGCATGAAGTTTTGAGCATTGCTTTTTCTTCATCATTGAGATCAAGAACCATAACTTTTTCAATACCGTTTTTGCCGAGCATAGCAGGAACACCGACAACGATGTCGTTGTAGCCATATTCGCCGTCGAGCAATACAGAGCAAGGAAGGATGCGTTTCTGATCCTTAACGATTGATTCTATCATCTGAACAACAGCTGATGCAGGTGCATAGTATGCGCTGCCTGTTTTGAGATGTTTAACGATTTCGCCGCCGCCGCCTGCTGCGCGTTTGCAAATTGCGTCCATACGTTCTTTAGGAATAAGATCAATAATAGGAATACCTGCAACAGTTGTGAAACGGGGGAGAGGAACCATTGTATCGCCGTGACCGCCGAGAATCAAACCCTGGATATCCTGCATGGAGCAACCGATTTCCATTGAGATGAATGAGCGATAGCGAGCTGTGTCCAAAATACCGGCCATGCCGAATACTTTTTCTTTTGGAAGACCTGTTTCTTTAAGAGCGAGATATGTCATAACATCCAAAGGATTGGACACGATGATATAATAAGCGTTTGGTGAATATTCGAAAGCTGATTTGGCGCAAGAAGTAACGATTGACGCGTTTATCTTGAGCAAATCATCGCGGCTCATACCCGGTTTGCGTGCTAAGCCGGCTGTGATAACAACGATATCAGAATCTTTAGTTGCCGCATAATCATTCACACCAAAAATCTTAGTGTCTGATTCGTTTACAGGCATTGATTCGTACATATCAAGAGCTTTACCCTGAGGAATACCTTCTACGATATCTACGATAAATACTTCGTTTGCGAGTTCAGCGTTCGCAAGAAGCTGAGCAGTTGTGGCGCCAACGTTTCCGCCGCCGATTACTGTAATTTTCATTTATATAATCTCCGTTTGTAAATTGTAAAATTTTCTTATTCTTTTCGCAAAAAAATCACAGTGCCGACTCCACTTAAAAGAATCGGCACCATGATAGCGTTATATTGCTTTTAAATATTCAGAATTAGTCTTTAACCATTTCCATATATTTTTTAGTCGGCATTGACTTAGGTCTAATGATCGGAAGTCCGTAAGCGCGAGCTATAACAGACTGTGAGCAAATACCTAAAGCTCTTGAGATGCTGAACAATACCGTGTAATAGCTAAATTCTTTCATTCCGTAATGATAGAGCAAAGCGCCTGAACCTGCATCCACGTTCGGCCACGGATCTTTAATTTTCTTGACTTGTCTCAGAACGCCGGGAACTACGTCAAATACAGTTGATACTGTTTTGAAGATAGGATCTTCGGGCATGTGCTTTTTACCAAATTTCAAGAAAGCGTCGTAACGAGGGTCAGTTATACGAAGCACGGCATGACCGTAACCCGGAACAACTTTACCTGATGCAAGAGTTTCCCACGCGAATTTTTCGAGTTCCGCGGGAGTAGGAGCGTGGCCGAATTTTTCTTCTGTTTCAATGATCCATTTCAAGCATTCTTGATTTGCAAGACCGTGCAGAGGACCTGCTAAGCCGTTCAAACCGCCTGAGAGTGAATAATAAATATCAGAAAGAGCTGAACTGATAGTGGCTGAAGAATAAGCACTAACGTTTCCGCCTTCGTGATCGCAATGAAGAGTCAAATATAACTGCATCAATTCAGCGAAAGTGCCGTCTTTGTCTTCAATACCAAGCATATGAGCATAGTTTGCACCCCAATCAAGAGTTGTGTCAGGAGCGATTCTGTCGCCTTTGTCAAAACGTTTACGATATACATAAGCGCCGATTGCAGGCAATTTAGCGATTACGTCGAGTGATTCTTCGAGTGTAGATTTCCAGTAGTCAACTTTTTGTACGCCGTCTGCATAAGCTTTGGCGAATTTTGATTCTCTCTGCATAACAAGAATAGCAGTGTTGAACATTGCCATAGGATGTGAATCCGCAGGCATTGCGTCGAGAACGTCCCAAACATAAGTAGGAACATCAGCGCGTTCGTTCAATTCTCTCTGGAGATCTTTCAATTCTGTAGCGTTAGGAAGATCGCCGGTAAGGAGTAACCAGAAAATTTCTTCAGGTAGTTTATCGGTAATTTCTTTGAGTTCGATACCGCGAATGATCAAGCCTTTGTCCGGCGGCACTTCTGATGTGTCACATACAAGACCTTTAACACCTCTTAAACCACCGTAAACTTGAGAAAGTTTTACTTCTGAAACGACTTTATGGCCGTTTTCTTTAGTGAATTCGCGAATTTCCTTAATTAATGCAGGAAGTTCTTTTTCTAATTTTTCTTTTAATAATCCCATTGGATACTTTCCTAAAAATGATTAAAAATTATACTAATCTAACTATATTTAGTAGTTTTAGATTTCAAATCATAATTGCGTATGTCCAAGCGATAAAGGTCAAAGTGTCTGTTCGTTTTAGTCTTAATGGTCCGAGCTGTGCGTCTTTTTGGATCTATTCAATAATTCTGCAATTCCTCAACAGTCGGCAAATAACATTGTATAGTTATTCCCGTTTTACTGTTTGAGTGTTGAACCAAACCGTAATTCAGTTCACAAATAATATAAAAAAAAGTTTGACATAATAGCAAACAAAATGCAGGGAGGCTGAATTTAATTGGTTTATGTAATTATTCGTGTTTTTATGATAAGTCGGTGAATAATTATTAACAATACGTTAATGACATCTTGACCTGAGTAAATATCTGTTAATTATTAATTTACATAAATATCTAACAAATTGAGCCAATTCCAATAGGTATAAAAACACCCGATTAGACTCAAATCGAATTATGAATAATTAACAGTAATTTTAGCTGATAGGCTTATGAATAGCGAAAATCAGAGAATATATATTTGAAAATACCCGACATTTATTTCGACAATCTTTCCCGATTCAGCTGATTCCCACACTGAAACCATAAAATCAACTGTTCCGGAAAACTGTAAAGTATAGAATATCTATATAATCACTAAAACAGCCACGGCAGACAAAAACAAGTCCAATCAAAGCACACAAAGAATTCCAACATGAATAATCGCTCATATTGCGATTCTTAATTTTCAACAACCTGTGTCGAAGCGAAAGTAAGTATGAAAAAAGAAGAAGATTTGGTTTCGCTTTATCCGGTTTGTTTTGGATATATTGCTATTAAAGATCTTTGAAAATACTCTCAAACGTTGTTTGAATATTCTCTACATCACATGGGATAATTCTAATTTTTGTTCCTGACTGATTATTCATAGTGAATCGAGCTTCTTTTCTGAACTTTTCAGTTCTCGGATATAACAGATATAAAATTATGTTTTTGTTATCCTCAGATTTTTCGTAAACTGAGGCGTAGGACATCATTTGATACATATCTGATTGCTTGATTGATCCGGATAACTTCTCGTCGTACAACAATTTCCACTTTGCGTCAAAAATATGGATTTGCTTGCTGTCGCGGGCTACTATATCAGGCTTCAGTTTGAAAATATCGCCGCTTTCTGATTGTGCAAGATTATATTCTTGTTCTTGGGCTGTGATGTTATCAAAAATCCCTGACTTCCTAAGTTCCACGGCTAGATAATTCTCAAATAATTTCTGCATTGAATACAGCAGAGCAATTGCTGTGGTTTCGCCGTAGTTGTTTGTGAAGCTTTGATTGTTGAGAAAGATTTTACACCATTTTATTACATTTTCATATTTGGCGTTCAATCGATTGATTTTGCATAAAGAGAAATCACGATCATTATTTGTCGAAAAGGGTATTTCGGACAAAAACTCAAGACATACTTTAATGTTTTTTTGGTTCTTGTCACTTTGAGTTTTCCCCATTAAAAACAATAGAGTTGATTTTATTAATTTGTTCTCCGGCCGAGAATTGCTGAACTCATCGTATTTGACATAAAAGCGATCTTTTCTGATTAGGTTATATCTGATATTCTCGGGAACAAGGAATTTTCCTTTCATGAATTTTGCTCTTTTATTGGGTAAATATTGCCCGAATTGAGCATTTCTCCAAATAGAAATAATAATTTACTTATGTAAGCAAATATATAGACGAATTGAAAATCAGTGTGTCAAAAATACAATTTATATCCGGATCAACAAAAAATCGAACTATTTAGACCCATATTTTAGAGGCATCGGAGACACGAAGTTTCTGTTTAGTTTACAAAATAATTTTGGGTGGCGGAGGAGAAAATGGCCGAGCTCTCGTATAGACTATAGGATGTATTTCACAGAATAGTTTTCGGAATATTTAATTTTAAGTATTAGTTGATAAACAGAACTGACTGCCGACATTATTCTATAGGTTATTTCAGGTTCAAGCACCATATTCCTCGTCCAACAAATCAGTAATCGTTGAATCATTATGCTTGTTAACTAATTGTTTCCAAATATTGGATTTATTAGAAAAATCAGGATCTATATTCCAGTAATACGAAAGCTTATCATCATCGCTATTATTGATGATTTTGAGAATATCCAAATAATTGTCGGCGAGATGTTTTATTATTCGAGCTACATTGATAGTCCTGGATTTCAACTGAATGTTTTTTTGCCCGCCGGCTGTAAAAACGTCCCGCAGGGAGGGATTGACTACATTATGTTCAGCTACAAGCCAAGTTGCGACAGCGGAAAACTTATCATTTCTATTCCCGAATATTTGAGGGAAAAAAGCCATTGCTTGGTTTATTAGAAGAGTTTGATCAGAAAAATCTAAATTCCTCCAAAGTCTGATTATATCAGTTTCTTGTCTGTTCTCCGAATCAATCCACCAAACGTCATCTCCCGGTTTACACAGAGTCCTTTTAAAGTGTTGTCGAATGGGCAAAAAAGGATTTTTTAAGTTTCTGAACTGTTCATAGTCGATTCCGATAATATCAAAAATTGATTCTTCCGGTTTTGTTTCCATATCAATCAAATATCTCGGTGAATGTGTTACGGCGACGTTGTACAGACATTCTTCATATTTTCGAAATCTAAATTCAACCGGGTCAGCCAATTTTCCATATAGTAAATAAATTCTGTCAATATCCGCTATTCGAGTCCCTTCAAAAATGCTGCTGCCGGTAGTTTTCCAATGATTCTGAGTCGAAGTTTTCACTTCAACTCCCAAACCGTGTTTTTCATTTATAAATGACACAATATCGGGGAATCTTTGACCGGAAACCAATTCTATGGTATTTTCAAAATCAGTATTCTTTGACAAATCGCACATAACTTGAAAGACATCTTTTTCAAGTTTGATACCTTTTCGAGTTTTAAAATACGAGGTGTCTTTTTTTGATAGACTGTGTAGTTTGTCAATAGAATTACTAAGCAGAAATTCAAAAGATTCATTTTGAAAATTATTAAGGCTATAAATCATTTTTATTCTCCAAAATATAAAGGCCATAACTCCTCAAGCCGTTTGGCCAAATGATAAGCTAACAAAGGCGGAACGGCATTTCCAATTAGTTTGTATGCTTCAGATCCGCTTATTCTATATTCATGTTTGTCATTATTTACAAAATCAAAATCATCAGGAAATGTTTGAATTCTGGCGCATTCGCGAACCGAAAGTCTTCTTTCCTTTAAACCCTTTTCTAATTCTTCTGTTAAATTGCCGCCATGATCCGCACTCAATCTACGGAATTCAATATTTCCGTGATGTTCTGATCTGATAGTCGGACCAACATTCATTGGATTTACTTCAATTTGACCTTGGCAATGTTTCCCGTACCATTTAGCTTTGGAATAAGTTTTATGAGAAATATCATTAGATAATTCAGGCTCAACCAAGTCGTTAATTGAATCTTTGATATTAACATAAGGCAATAATTTATCCGATTTATCTTTAATATCCAAATAATGTGTTTTTGTCGGATACGGATCGTATTTTGGATCAATAACATCTTTTTCAAGAGCCTCAATTGCTTTCGGAGTTAATTTGTCTTTATTAAGACCGATAAATACGACTCTTTCTCGACTTTGAGGCACGCCGTATTCCGGAGCTTTGAGAACTCTTGCCGGGATCACAATGTAGCCCGATTCGCCAATGTTTCTAAAATCATTTTCGATAATCTCTTTAACGTCCAATAATGTTGTCAAACCCTTCACATTTTCCGCAAAAAAAACTTTGGGCTTGATTATACTAATCATCTCACGCATCCAATAGTAAAGCATCCCCCTGCTTTCAATCGAGGCTGCGTTATTATCAACAATTATTTCGCCGGTATGGCTTTTATGAGATTTGAACCCGTTTCTTTTCCCGGCAACGCTGAAATCTTGGCATGGGAAACCACCGGTGATAACGTCAATAACCGGAAGGGATTCAAGCAACTCATTGTTTTTGCATATTGAGACAATACTTTCAACATGAAATTTATTATATGCTTCAGGAACGCCATATTTTGGAAAATTTTTCCCCCATACAGCTTTTGCGCCTAATCTAATATCGTTTGCAAACACAGTTCTGAAACTTGTTCGCGGCAGTGTGATCCATCTGTCAGTTTCCGGAGATCCGTTGACCCATTCCGGATGAGTCAGTTTGTTGACAGACTTTCTCAGAACATCAAAGCCGCCTTCGAATCCTAAATCCATTCCGCCGCAACCGGAAAAAAGGGACATTATATTTTTTGTAATTTTTAGCATTGAGAATCTATTAGTAACGAACAATTTCAGAATTATAAAAATACAAAAATATTAGC
>JAQIDA010000309.1 GCA_027858275.1 Candidatus Kapaibacterium sp.
GGAAGGCGGCTCAGACATATTTTCATCTTTCACAAAAGAAAATATGATAGACGAACTACACATATTCACAGCTCCCAAAATTATCGGGAACGGCCTGCACTCATTTGAAAACATACAAATTCCGAGTCTGGATCGAGCTTATGTATTTGAAGTTAAATCAGTTTCATTAAGCGGGACAGATATTCATACTGTTTTAGTCCGCAAGTAAATTTAGATAAACCAAAACATACCGTAGGGGCGATCCCTGTGTGGTCGCCCGGCGTTATTCAACGTCAAAAAAATAGCTGTCTTAGCCTGCAAGTAAATATAGATAAATCAAAACATACCGTAGGGGCGATCCCTGTGTGGTCGCCCTGCGTTATTCAACGTCAAAAAATTACTAAAATATTAATACCCCGGGCGAGCACACAGGCATCGCCCCTACGGAAGAAACATAAAAAAAAGGACTGACTCAAAACAGAGCAGTCCTTTTCCTATTTCAATTAATCTTCCGGTATTATCCGAAAGATCCGCCTCCGCCGTCTGAAATTCTCTTCTTATTGCGAATAATCCCGCGAATAATATAGATGATCACTCCGATCACGACCAAAGCGAAAAATACTTTTGTCCAACTGAACGTCGGAGGATATACGCTGATATTGCCGTTTGCGTCCGGCTCAGTATAATACGGGCGAGAATACCAAAACGAGCCTCGCCAGGGCATCCACATCATCGAACTTGTGATCGAACCCATCATATAACCCGTCATCAAACCGCTTGAGAAACCGCCGTAGCTATGGACATTATAATTTTGATTTGTACCGTAAGCGTTTTTGCCTGTCATTGGCGTAGTTTTGCGGGGTGTTCCGTATTTAGAGCGCGCCGCGCTTGAACTGATACGCTTGCCGCCAAAACTAGGAGTACGCTTTTGAGTAGTAACTGTTCGCTGACGTTTAGCAGCTCTCTGCTGTTTGGTCATCGGTCTTTTTGCCGGACGTGAGCGAGTTGTACGTGAACGACTTCTGCCGCCGAAGCTGCCGCCGCGACGAGCTTCCGCTATATCAGGAGCCATAAAAACTGTTAATACTGCCGCCAAAAAGAACAGGGCAATAATATTACGAATATTTTGTTTTTTTAACATTAAAAAATTCCTTCCGTTTCTAATGAATCGTCTTCGTTTCTGTATGTAATTTCGTCTTTGAATTCGATATGATCCGGGATATTGCTTTTATCGAAATATGCCTTGATCCCTTTTTTTGTTTCCGCGCCTTTGATATGCAGCATAATATTCACTACTCCGTCCAAAGGTTCATCATTGAGCAAAATCTCGGTATCTTCAATATCGCCGTCACTGTCTATGGTGAACAATTTGAGCGCCATCGCCTCCTCTTCAGTAAAAGTCGGTTCAGATATTTTTGCATTTTCAAGATATTCCGAAAAAATCTGTTTAGTATGGATTTTTTTATCAGAGCCTTCGTACTGAATGATCCCGTCGAAAGTACCGTCCTCGTCCAAGTTAATGAAAATCTCTTTAATTCCGCCGATCTGCTCTCCATTATAATAAACGGCTGTTTTTTCCAGTCGACCGTTGCTTTCTATTGAAAATTGCGCCATAGCTTTGTATCTATAATAATTGTTAATAATAATCACCGACAAATTACAAAACTAATCTAATACTTCAAAAAACGAATTTTGAATTAGACCAGTTTTCTAATTGACGAATGAAAGAGGCGGATGTTTCCGGGAATTATTTGAGAGATTAACTCCCCAAAATCCCAATTAAATTTGATATTAAGGCAATATAATTGTATTTTCCTGTTCGGAGCAGAAGTAAAGAGCAACAATGCTGATTCTCTTCTCGTATCATTGTATATATTTTAAGTCAAATAATGCCGAAAGACAGTAATTATGGATTATGAAAGTTTTTTAAACCCGACTTTGATCTGGTTTTTAATCGGATTAGTTTTTCTTTTACTAGAGCTCGTAACGCCCGGACTTATTGCTTTATTCTTCGGAATCGGCGCATGGGTGACGACAATATCTTGCCTCTTTTTCGATATTGGAACAGACGGGCAGATAGTTATTTTTATCGCATCATCGCTTTTATCACTGGTTTTACTAAGAAATAATCTGAAGAAACGCTTCTTTATAGAAGGCAAATCACCGGTATCCTTGGAAAATGAGTTTATAGGAAAAATCGCTGTAGTCGAACAAGAAATTAAAATAAATATTCCGGGACGAGTCTCTTTCAAAGGAACAAGTTGGAACGCGACTTCCGACATGGATATTGCCAAAGGACTGCCGGTAGAAATAATTGCCAAAGATAGTATCACTCTTATAGTTAAACAAAAACAGGAAGATTAGATCATGGAGACAGCAACAATTTTATTAATCGGATTGATTATTTTCGTTTTCTTTGTTTTAAAGTCAACGATCAAAATCGTACCTCAGCGCAGCGTGTTTATTGTCGAACGAATGGGAAAGTACAGAACTTCATTGCAAGCCGGTTTGCATTTCCTTATACCGTTTATCGATAAAATAACCTACAAACACACACTAAAAGAACAAGCAATTGACGTGGCTTCACAGACTTGTATCACAAGAGATAATATCTCTGTAGAAGTTGACGGGATCCTCTACATGCAGGTATTAGACGCCAAAAAAGCTTCTTACGGTATTGACAATTACAGATTTGCTTCGATACAGATCGCTCAGACAACCATGAGATCAATCATCGGTAAACTTGAGCTCGATAAAACTTTTGAAGAACGAGAAACCATCAACGGAACTATCGTTGAAGCCGTAGATACAGCCAGCGATCCTTGGGGTGTAAAAATCTCCAGGTATGAAGTAAAAAATATTCAGCCGCCTCATAGCATCATAGACGCAATGGAAATACAGATGCGTGCCGAACGTGAAAAACGCGCCGTTATCGCCGAATCAGAAGGCTCAAGACAAGCGAAAATCAACGAAGCTGCAGGTGACAGACAAGAACTTATCGCTCGTTCAGAAGGTGAAAAACAAAAGAGAATCAACGAAGCAGCAGGTAAAGCCGCGGAAATTGAAATGGTCGCAAAAGCTACTTCCGACGGACTAAGACACATTTCAAAAGCAATCAACGAAGAAAACGGACTTGATGCCGTGAATCTCCGTATTGCAGAGCAATATCTAAACGAATTCGGTAAGCTGGCATCAACGAATAACTCAATGATTATCCCGTCAAATATGGCCGATATATCAAGCATTATCGCAACGGCGACTTCAGTTTTCAAAGGATCAGAAAAACATTCGAAATAATTCTTC
>JAQIDA010000113.1 GCA_027858275.1 Candidatus Kapaibacterium sp.
TGACAGGCATTCTTGCTTTTGCCGAAGATTTGAAAGAATAATACCAAGAATCTGATTTCCAATTTTCAGATTTATCGGTTATAATACGAGAGACTTTGAGATGTCGTGATATTGTCAGGAATCTCCTTGACTTTTCTCGTCAGGATAAACCCAATTTTGAAATCCACAAACCCGATTTTATTGTGGGATCCACTTTGAATTTAATAGAAAAATTGCCTCAATTCAAAGATATTAACATTAAATGTTGTTTTGACGATGATAGTCCTTTGAGCAAGTGTGATCTTAAGCAACTTCATCAAGTTCTTCTTAACTTTTTGTTGAATGCCGCGGATGCCATGAAGTCAAAAGGAGAGATTTGCATTAGTGCAGCTTTTGAAGCGGAGAAAAATAATTGCGTGATTTCAGTTGAAGATAACGGCCCCGGTATTCCTGAAAACATGGTCGACAAGATATTTGAGCCTTTCTTTTCCACTAAAAACACCAACGGGCTGGGACTGGCCGTTAGTTGGGGAATAGTTGAAAGACACGGCGGAATAATTGAAGTAGATATGGCAGAAGCAGGCGGAGCAATTTTCAGAATAGTTTTGCCGGCAATTGCGGCGGATTAATTTTTTTTGTATATTCTAAAACAGGCTAATTATTCGAACAGGAGAATGAAGAAATGCAGGAAACATTCAATATACTCTGCGTTGACGATGAGCAAATAGTTCTCGACAGCATCCAAAAGCACTTACGGAGAATCGAAGGTGTAAACGTGCTGACGGCACTATCGGTGGATGCGGCATTGAGTATTATGGAACAAGACAATATCAGTATTGTTTTGACAGATCTGATGATGCCCGATATTGACGGACTGGAATTTTTGAAGATACTTCAGGACAAGAACCCGGGGATTATAGCTGTAATGATAACCGGTTATGCTACGATTAACAGTGCTTTGCAAGCGATGCAACTCGGAGCATTTGACTATCTTGCCAAACCTTTTACAAAAGAAGAACTTATTAAAATCATTCATCGCGCATTGGATATGGCGAAGGCCGGCAGCCAAACCAACAATGAATCTCAGGCACTAAAGCCCGTCAAAGACTCGATCGGTTCAGTTAAAGGAATTGGGGAGCATTCATGGATCATGCGCCAAGAAGACGGCTCTGTATTGATAGGTGTTGAACGTCCGTTTCTGATCGATGCGGGGATAATTCAAAATGTATACCTCCCGTCTCCGAGTGATAAACTCAGACAGGGCAGTGTCTACTTTCAGGTGTTTTCTTCTGATTATCGTTCACAGTCACTGTTGTCACCTCTTTCAGGCAGAGTACTGGAAGTTAATCAGAAAGTTGTTGACTCTCCCGCAAAGGCTTTGGAAGATCCTTACGGTGAGGGGTGGCTGATAAAAATCTATCCTGACAACTTCAAAGAAGAAGTCAAAAACATCTGTCTATAATTCCGGATTTAATCATTTGTACACGTTCTGCGTGTTGCGCTGACAAAGTTATTAAATATTAATAAAACAATAATTTTTTTAATATCTCAAAAGTACTCCGAAGATATTCACTTAAAATAAGTCTGCAAACCTTTGTAAATCAGGCTTTCATAGTTACGATCAGTCCTTGTTGAATAAAATTGCATAGTCAAATTATAGTCTTAGGAAGGACTAATAACATATTCTTTATAACCATAGTGTTGCATATCTGTATTTATTGACTTATATTGCCTATTGGGATTTATGCAAAAAAAGAACGAGATATATTGTTCATTGATTTTGCAGGACACATAATCACTTAAGAAAATAAAACGAGCTGAATTTGGCAGAAATATTAACTTTTGGTCTCTATAAATGACTAGTTCAAAAAATCCAAGTTGCATCTATTGCAAAAGTTCCAAAGTTATAAAACACGGAAAAACTTCGAACGGAAATTCGAGGTATAGGTGTAGATCATGCGGTAAAACATGGGTTCCTGAAAAAGCTGAATCAGTACGCCGTGATATTTCAGATATCGTCGAAGCATATCTCAACGGAAGAACATATCGAGATTTAGTTTCTATTTATCACAGCTCGCCTCTACGTATTAACCAGAAAATCCGCGAATTTATGGACGGATGTCCCGATTGGGAGAATTATATTGATACCTGTGTACCGATTCATGAACCCAGATTAGTTCATTTGGTCGGATATGAATTTTCTTGTTCAGGCGACGGGGCAAAAGATAATAAAATGTTCCTTGCTATGGCAGTTGACGCCTTATCGTCTTTAGTCCTTGGATTCGAAATCGCTACAGAAGAAAACAGCGAAACTTGGGCCAAACTTTTGGACAGAATGTTGAAACGTGGTTTTATTTGCACGACATTTATGGCAAAAGGTTCTGAAGATATTGAAGTTGCCGTGAAAGCCGTATTTCCCAAATCGTCTTTGCTTATCACATATCATCGCGCATACAGAGACAACGAACTCTGTTGTTGCCTGTCTCGATTCGCAGTAAACAACAAATTGATTAATGATGCAGTCAATGCGTATGACACTCTTAAGAATCACAATCTCGTGCGCTATCTCGAAGAAATTAATCAGAAGCACATGAAAGAAATTCTGTTTGCTTCGCCTGAAATGTTTATTAAGCGTTTGTGCGCGCGTATTGACAAAAAAGAGAAAATACGTGTGGAAGGATTGAAAGTATCATTCCAAGCTCGCTTTGAAAAATTCCACATGATCAAAGGCAGTCCCTATCCGTTGATAAACGCTTGGATTGCAAAACAGATGCTCAGCAGACTTGATATCGGATTTAGTCGATTGTCTTTGTATACTCAAATTCCTTCATCCGGTTCATTCAAAAATTACGCATGCGGTTCAAAACCCAAGCCCTTAGATTTACGTGAAGACAGCCCATTATTGAGAACCTTTGTAATCGAAATATCGGCGCGTGGTTTGCAAATTCCCGTTTTCTATTACAAATGTGAGATGAAACTGGATAAATGTAGCCTTATTTGACATATTTTATTCTGTAAATAATTAGATATATTTTACCCGAAAATATTATCGAATTAGCTAAATGCCGGTGTGAATGACTCATTCCGGCTTTTTTTATGCTTGATTTTATCCAATGAATATTTATTCATGTAAATTATTTGTAATTCTCAAAAGTGCAATTATCCGGAAATACAGAGACCCGCGTGCTTGCTGATTATAGGTCAAAATATCGTGCCACAAGACCTATAGAGCATGTGGATAATCCTACTTAAAACTCCTTATTAATTACTTAGCATGAGCTAATTATTATCTTAGATTAGAACATCCACACATAACGGTCACAGAATTTTCGTTTGATTTGGTTTTGCTCCTTGTATTCAATATTCTTGTACCAGATGGATTGGCTTTAAATATCTGTTATAGATAATTTATCAACTATTTAAAAGGAGCTAAAATGGCAACTACAAAATTAATAAGCCCGCACGGAAGTCCGGAACTGATTGAATTGTTATTAGCCGGCGACGAGCTGAAAGCTGAATTGAAAAAAGCTGTAGGTTTGACAAAAGTTAACATAACAAGCCGTGAATCAGGCGATTTGATTATGCTTGGCATAGGTGGTTTTACACCATTGACAGGTTTTATGGGCGAAGCAGACTGGAAAGGCGTTTGCGCCGACATGAAAATGCCAAGCAAAGACGGCTTGTTCTGGCCTATTCCCGTGACTCTGTCAGCAGACAAAGAAGAAGCTGACCAAATCGCGATCGGTGAAGAAATCGCATTGTATTCTCCCGAGTACAAAGAAATCATGGCAACAATGAAAGTCGAAGAGAAATATTCGATCGACAAAAACTTTGAATGTCAGAATGTTTATAAGACTACTGATCCGGAACATCCGGGCGTCAGAATGGTCAAAGATCAGAAAAAAATCAATTTGGCCGGTCCGGTCAATGTTCTTTCAGAAGGACCTTTCCCCGTTGATTTCAAAGGTATCTACCAGCGTCCTACTGAATCCAGAGCAGTTTTTGCTGAAAGAGGCTGGAAAACAATTGCGGCTCTTCAGTTAAGAAACCCGATGCACAGATCTCACGAATTCCTCGCGAAGATCGCTCTCGAAGTTTCCGACGGATTGTATATACATCAGTTGGTCGGCAAATTGAAACCCGGCGATATACCCGCTGACGTTCGCGTAAATTGCATTAACACTTTAGTTGATAATTATTTTGTAGACAACTCAGTTCTTACGGGCGGATATCCTCTTGATATGAGATATGCCGGACCTCGCGAAGGTCTCCTTCACGCTGTTTTCCGTCAGAACTTTGGTTGTACTCACATGATTATCGGCCGCGATCATGCCGGTGTCGGTAACTACTATGGTCCTTTCGACGCACAGGATATTTTTGATGAATTGTGGCCGGGCGCTTTGCTTTGCCAACCATTAAAAATTGACTGGACTTTCTGGTGCCACAAATGCGGCGGTATGGCTTCAATGAAAACTTGCCCTCACGGCAAAGATGACAGATTGTTACTCAGCGGTACTTTGTTACGCAAGAGTCTTTCTGAAGGCACAGAAGTACCTGCAGAATTCAGTCGCCCCGAAATTCTCAAAATATTGAGAGCATACTATGCGGGTCTGGAAGACAAAGTAGAAGTAAAATTGCACAGAGGCGCGACAGGCGTTTAAGCACTGTTGCTTGAAATAAAGAAAAAACTAATTTATTTGGTTTAAAAAGAGATAAATCACTCTATTTTGATGATTAAAAGGAGAAATTCTAATGCCAAGTTATGTTATTAATGAAAAATGTGACGGATGTAAAGCTCTTGACAAAACTGCTTGCCAGCACATTTGCCCTAATGACTTGATGGTGCTGAACAGAGAGACAATGAAAGCATGGAACATGGAACCCGATATGTGTTGGGAATGCTACAATTGTGTCAAAATCTGTCCTACTCAAGCTATCGAAGTTCGCGGTTATGCTGATTTTATGCCTCTCGGCGGTCAGGTAACACCTATGAGAAGCTCAGACTCAATCATGTGGACTGTTAAGTTCCGCAATGGTCAGCTCAAACGCTTCAAGTTCCCAATTCGTACAACAGCCGAAGGTTCAGCAGTTCCGGACGGCGGATTCGCAACAGGAACAGATGACTTATCAAGTCACATTTTATTTACTGAACCTGAGTCAACATACTCCGGTGATGTTTGGACTAAATAAGATTTGAAAAAATTTTATCAAAATATTACAACTTGAAAAGGAGATTTTAATATGGCTAATTTCGAAACAGGAGAAATCACCACCGATTTTTTGATCGTTGGCGGCGGAATGTCAGCTTGCGGCGTAGCCGTTGAAGCGGCCTACTGGGCTAAAAAACACAATCTGAAGGTTACTATGGTTGACAAAGCTGCTATCGACAGAAGCGGCGCTGTTGCAATGGGCCTTTCAGCTATCAATCAGTATGTTGACCTCAGAGCAGGTAAAAACACAATTAAAGATTATGTGGACTATGTACGCAATGACTTGATGGGTATTACTCGTGAAGATTTGGTTGCTAACATCGCTCGCCACGTAGATTCTTCAGTTCACCTGTTCGAAAAATGGGGACTACCAATTTGGACAGATGACGAAGGTAACTACGTGCATGAAGGCCGCTGGCAGCTCATGATCAACGGCGAATCATACAAAGTGCTTGTTGCTGAAGCAGCTAAAAACGCTCTTGGTATGGACAACATCTACGAAAGAATATTTATCGTTGAACCATTGATGGACGGCGACAAATGTACAGGCGCTCTCGGATTCAGCGTTCGCGAAAACAAATTCTATGTATTCAAAGCTAAAGCCGTTTATATCGGCGCAGGCGGCGCGGTACACGTATTTAAACCACGCTCAACAGGCGAAGGTCTCGGTCGCGCATGGTATCCGCCGTGGAACTCAGGTTCTTCAGCATACTTCACAATGAAAGCCGGAGCTGAAATGACGTGTCAGGAAGTTAGATTTATTCCTGTACGTTTCAAAGATGCTTATGGTCCTGTAGGCGCATGGTTCCTCTTATTCAAAGCCAGAGCTATCTCAGCTGCAGGCGGTGAATATATGGTCGAAAGAAGACCGGAACTCGAAAAATGGTTGCCTTACGGCAAATGCAAACCAATGCCCGCAAACTTGCGTAACTGGCTTGGTATGCTCGATACAGCTGACGGCTTAGGCCCGACGTATATGAAAACAGAAGAAGCTATCCAGAATATCGCCAATGAATACAAAGACGATCCTAAAGGATACAAGAAAAAAATGAAAGAACTCGAAGCAGAAGCATGGGAAGATTTCCTTGATATGACAATCTCTCAAGCATTGCTCTGGGCTTCTACTAACGTATTTCCTGAAGAAACACCTTCAGAAATCGCAGCTGCAGAACCTTATTTCATCGGCTCACACTCAGGCGCGTCAGGTGCATGGGTATCAGGTCCAAAGGATCTTGCACCGGACGATTATTTCTGGGGCTATCCGAACATGTGTACTACAAAAGGTTTGTTTGCTGCGGGTGACGCATCCGGTGCATCAAGTCATAAATTCTCTTCAGGTTCTCATGCTGAAGGTCGTATCGCAGGTAAAGGCGCTATTGAATATATCGTCAAAGAAAACCCTACACACAACTACGACGCTGCTGCTATTGAGAAAATGAAAGAAATTATCTTGAAACCTCTCGACATCTTTGAAGAACACAGTCAAGAAACAACTGACACAAACATCAACCCGAATTATATCAAACCTAAGATGTTTATGTTCCGCCTACAGAAACTTATGGACGAATACGCAGGCGGCGTTTCAGCACAGTTCAAGACTAATAAATTCCAGCTCGAAAGAGCTTTGGAACTTCTGAAATTCCTCAGAGAAGATTCAGAAAAATTAGCTGCAGAAGATCTTCATGAACTCATGAGAGTTTGGGAAAATGTTCACAGAATGTGGATCGCTGAATCACACGTTCGCACTATTCTTTTCCGCGACGAAACACGTTGGCCGGGCTACTACTTCAGAGCCGATAAACCTTCGTTGGATCCGGAATGGGAAAAATTCGCGAATTTGATTTATCATCCTGACACTGACGAATGGGAAATGTTAACAAGACCTATACATAAGATCTTCTAATCATCCCTGTACTTATTCAAGCACCCGAGCTTTGAGGCTCGGGGCTTGGATTTTATTAAAAGCGAATACAACGTTAATTGAAAATCGGAGTGAATTATAAAATTCAAGAGCAAATCGATATTTTGCTGTTAAGTTCTGTACTTCAACTCCGTAGGAAATAAGCAACATTTATTTCAGATCCTTGTGACAAAGGATTTAAATTATTACGGAGAGAAAAATGGAAAAGAAAGTATGCAAGCACTGCGGCGCAGAGCTTGATAAAGTGCTGATTCCCGAAGAATCAGATTGGGGCGTAGAGTATTTCTTTATTTGTATGAACGACGAATGCGGTTATTTCAAACGAGGATGGGAAAGAATGAAAGAGGTCTATAAGGTCAGAGCGTCATATCGATGGAAAATTGATCCTGACACCGGAGCCGAAGGTCCGATCCCCGTTAAATCAGTAAATGATATGAAAGATTGGATCGTAAAACGTTTTAACAGATAGTCAATACACATAAAGAAAACAAGGGGATAACATAAAATGGTCACGAAAAAAGAATTTACGGAAAAGATACTCACTGAGTATCCGAGAATGGAAAAAACAGACAAATTCAAATTTGCCTGCCACCCCGGAGTCAGCTGCTTTAACCAATGCTGCAACGATGTTAATATATTTCTAACTCCCTATGATATCATTAGAGTCAAAAATCGCCTCGGAATCACTTCCGGAGAATTTTTGGAAAAATACACTCTGCTTCCGATCGAAGAAAATCTCAAACATCCTATTATCATGTTAAGAATGGACGAAGAAACAAAGAATTGTCCTTTCGTCGGCAAAGAAGGATGCACTGTATACGAAGACAGACCTTGGTCATGCAGAATGTTCCCGGTAGGAGTCGCTTCACCTAAAGAAGTAGAAAACAATGACGACAAAGAATTTTTCTTCCTGCTCAAAGAAGATGTCTGCAAAGGCTTCGACGGCGGTAACGAATGGACAGTCGAAGAATGGATGAAAAATCAGGGTGTCGACGAATACGTCGAGCTCGGAGATATGTTCAAAGATGTATCACTCCATGAATATTTTACCGGCACAAAGGGCGTTGAGCCTGTCAAACTTGAAATGTTCTATATGGCATGCTACGACCTCGACAAATTTAGAACTTTTGTTTTCGGCAGCACATTTCTGAAAAGATTCAAAGTGGACGCCGAGAGAATTGAAAAGATTAAAAAAGATGATACTGAATTGCTGAAGTTTGGTTTTGATTTTATCAGATTCAGCTTGTTCGGCGAAAAAACTTTGCAGTTATGTGATGAATACTCGCAACAGACAAGGTAGATAAACACTAAATTATATATGATTTAAATATAGTGAGGAATGTATTTTGAGTGAAAGAGTAACAGTCGGAACAGATATTGAGTTTATCAGACATCTGAAGGCCAACGGCGGATCGACAATGAAAAAATGTTTTCAGTGCGCGTCCTGTTCCGTCGCCTGCGAGCTTTCACCCAAAGAATATGCCTTTCCGCGCAAGGAAATGATTCAGGCAGCTTGGGGATTGAAGGACAAACTCATGGGCGATCCTGATATATGGCTCTGCCACGGATGTATGGATTGCAGTCAGCAGTGTCCCAGAGGCGCCAGACCTGCAGACCTTATGTCAGCCCTCAGATCTTATGTCTACAGAAATTTCGCGGTGCCGAAATTCATGGGCAAAGCGCTTGCTGAGCCAAAATCTCTCCCATATTTAATCTTATTTGCAGCCGGCATGATTTTGACACTTGTTATCGCAACCAACGCGATAATGTTCAATTTCGACATGGACTTTTTCGCTGTGCGAGACGGAGTTTTAAAATTTGACAGCTTTATCAATAAGCTAAGCATCCAAGCACTATTCATCCCCGGAAATATCTTGATTTTCTATTTGGCGGGACGAGGCTTTTGGAATTATTGGAAAGCGATGGAACAGCATTCCGAAGACAAATCTATAATGAGTTTCCCGACCGCAGTGTTCAAAGTAATGACAGATTTCTTCCTGCATAAAAAATTCGACAGATGCCCGACTAACTCAAACAGATTTTACGGACATATATATACATTCTACGGATTCATGGGAACAATGATCGCGACGGGAATAGTCGTAATCGCCGAAATGTATGAAATCGGCGTTCATTTAGATATAAAATTTCTCCAAGCAATAACATTCCCTCTTCCTTATCCGATGCCTATGGATCATTGGGTTAAAATCCTCGGAATGGTATCAGGAGTATTCCTGACTATCGGACTGGCGATGTTGATGATAAAAAGATACAGAACAGATAAACAAGACGGAATCAGCACATACAATGATTGGCTGTTCCTCGGTATAATATTCTCAGTTGGTTTTACCGGAATGCTCTCGGTATTCGGCAGAATGACAGATGTCGCGGCAATAGCTTATATAATCTATTTCGTGCATCTTACATCTGTTTTCATGCTGTTGTGGTATATGCCGTTCTCGAAATTCGCTCACATGCCGTACAGATTTTTAGGTTTGGTTTTCCTGAAAACACGCGGTCGCGAGCATAAACCGGAAGTTTTTAAATAAGTGAAATTGAACAAGATTGACATAATAAAACAGAAAAAATCAAACTATAAACGGATGTTTATTATTTTTACTACTAATTAAGGGAGCTGAAATGGCGGTTGACAAAAAATATGAAACCCCGATGCTGGACCAACTTGAAACAGGTCCATGGCCTAGCTTTGTAAAAGAAATTAAAGCTGCGGGTGAAGAAAATCCAATGGCAAATGATCTTATCGGATTGCTCGAGCAATCATATACGGAAAGATTAGGTCACTGGAAACACGGCGGTATCGTTGGTGTTATGGGATATGGCGGCGGTGTTATCGGCAGATATAGTGATTTGCCCGAAAAATATCCTGCAGTTTCACATTTTCATACTATTCGCGTAAATCAACCTGCAGGTTGGTATTATACTGCAGATGTTTTGCACAAATTATGTGATATATGGGACAAACACGGTTCCGGCCTCACAAATATGCACGGTTCAACAGGCGATATGGTTCTTTTGGGATGTACTACTCCTGATTTAGAACCCGTATTCTCCGAATTAACCGAATTAGGTTTTGACCTTGGCGGCTCCGGTTCTGACGTTCGTACTCCCAGCTGTTGCTGCGGTCAGTCACGTTGCGAATGGGCTTGCTATGACACAATGGGACTAACTCATTTCATTACTCAAAAGTTCCAAGATGAACTTCACAGACCTGCTTTCCCGTATAAAATGAAATTCAAAATGTCGGGTTGCCCAAATGATTGTGTTGCTTCTATAGCTCGTTCTGATATATCAATTATCGGTACATGGCGCGACGAAATTCAGATCAATCAAGAAGAAGTTCGCAACTACTCGAAAAACGGCGTTAATATCGTAAAAGAAATCGCTGTTTTATGTCCGGGTAAATGTATTGACTGGGACGGAAATGAAATCAAAATTGATGACAGCAGCTGCCGTCATTGTATGCACTGTATTAATGTAATGCCTAAAGGATTAGCACCCGGTAAAGATCGCGGCGCTGTGGTTCTTATGGGCGCAAAAGCTCCGATCGTTGAAGGTGCCTTGTTGTCTTCAGTTATTATTCCTTTCATGAAAATAGAAGAACCTTACGATGATATGGAATTCTGGGAAGTAATCGAAGAAATGTGGGATGTTTGGTGCGATAACGGTAAAGCCCGCGAAAGAATCGGCGAATTTATCCAACGTGTCGGTCTCGGTAATTTCCTTGACGAAGTTGGTTTGGAACCTGTTGCTGAAATGGTTGCTCATCCTCGCGATAATCCTTATATATTCTATGAAGATTATCTCGAAGAAGAAGATGAGGATGAATAATATCAAAATGATATTATCTGTGAAATTATAAAAATCATTACAAATAAATACAAGGAAAAATACAATGGCAGACGCTAAACCACAAAGACTGACAGATATTGGGCCTCCCCATCATGACAGATTTATGCCGCCAATTATAAAAAAGAATTACGGCAAATGGAAATATCATGAAATCCCGCGCCCGGGTGTGCTTGTGCATACTTCAGACAGCGGAGATAAATTATATACCGTAAGAGCCGGTTCTCCGAGACTCTTGAGTACAAAAAAAATTAGAATTTTTGCCGATTTGGCAACTAAATATTGTGGCGGTCACTTAAGATTTACATCAAGACATAATGTTGAGTTCCTTCTTACAGATGCAGCTAACATTGATCCTTTGATTGCTGATCTTGACGCTCTCGGCCATCCTGTCGGCGGAACGGGTAATTCAATTACATCTATCGTTCACACTCAGGGTTGGGTCCATTGTCACTCAGCCGCAACTGATGCTTCCGGTGTCGTTAAAGCTGTCATGGATGATGTGATCGACGAGTTCAAAACAATGGAACTTCCTGCTAAACTGCGTATTGCTTTGGCATGTTGTTTGAATATGTGTGGTGCCGTGCATTGCTCGGATATCGCTATTCTCGGTATTCACAAACGCATACCTCAGATTGATTTGAAAACATTGCCAAAACTTTGTGAAATTCCAAATCTTATCGCTTCTTGCCCGACGAATGCTATTCGTCCGACAACTTATGAAGGCAAACCTTCTGTTGAGATTCAGGAAGATCAGTGTATGTTCTGCGCTAATTGCTTTACTGTATGTCCTGCTATGCCAATCGCTGACCCCGATACTGACGGTGTTTCGATTTGGATCGGCGGCAAAGTATCAAACGCAAGAAGCGAACCAATGTTCTCAAAACTCGCTATTCCGTTCATTCCTAACAATCCGCCAAGATGGCCCGAAGTTGTTGAAGCCGTCAGAATGATTGTTGATTTATGGAAAGCAAACGCAAATAAACACGAAAGAGTCGGCGAATGGATCGAAAGAATCGGCTGGCCTAAATTCTTCAGAATGTCCGGTATTCCGTTTGAAAAAACTCATATTGATGATTTCAAACATGCTGGCTTAACATTTAAACGTTCAGCACATTTGACATATTAAAATTAGGAGATAAATCATGGCAGCAGTTGAAGAAGTAAGAGACGCTATGTATAAAATGGTATCCGGTTCCGCAGGACAGAAAAAGTGGAAAGCAACAGATTTGCATAAAGCATGCATTGAGTTGTTCGGAGACGATTACAACAAAAGAAAAGAAGGAAAAGAAGCGATCAAAGAACTGGTAAACAGCGGTAAATTGGTTTATACCTATTTCGGCGGCAGTTTTATCGAAGTTCCTCGCGTAGAAGGCGCTGCTAACGATTGATGTTTTTAAGATAATTGTCTCTCTCGCTTGTGATAATGAGTGAGGGAGACGATATTATCATTAATAGAAAAATCAACCGGAGAAAATAATATTGAGAAAAATATTATGATGCGAAAAGCAAAAATACCAAGAGTCACAATTGCCGGTCTCGGCGGTGATTCGGGCAAGACAATAGTAAGTACGGGCATTCTCGCCCTATTGAAAAAGCGAAAACTAAGCACGGCGGTTTTTAAAAAAGGCCCCGATTATATTGACCCGCTTTGGCTGAAATATGCTTCGGGCAATACAGTAAGAAATCTCGATCGGAGATTGATGAGTGATGAAACAATTCTAAGCTCATTCAAACGAAACGCCGCGGGAAAAGATTTCACGCTTATCGAAGGCAATCGCGGTTTGTACGACGGAGTAGATGCCGGAGGCACCTACAGCACAGCCGAACTTGCTAAATTATTGGATTCGCCTGTAATTCTCACAGCTTCTTTCAAAAAGATCACAGCCACAGCGGCCGCTATAATTCTCGGACTGCAACAGTTTGACAAAGATGTTAATATCGCCGGCATAATTCTCAATCAATACGGGAACGACCGCCAAAGAAAAGTGATAACTGAAGCAATCGAAAAAACAACGGGTATTCCCGTTATCGGAGCGATACCGAGATTGAAAAACAAGACTGATATTTTGCCCTCGAGGCATTTGGGATTAATAACTCCCGATGAATATGAGTCAGCCAACAAAGCCGTTGACGAATTGGCGGCAGTTATTGAAAAGTACATTGACATTGAAAAAGTAATTAGTATAGCCGAATCAGCACCGGAAATGGAAATCGATGATGCGATCAACATCAGAGAGATTTCAGAAATACCGGAGAGGAAAGTTCGAATAGCATACTTTTTTGATAAAGCATTCTCGTTTTACTATGATGAAAATCTGGAGGCTTTGCAGAAAAGAGGCGCTGAACTTGTGAAGCTGTCAGCGATTGACGATAAGGATTTGAAAGGCGTTCACGCTCTGTATATCGGAGGAGGATTCCCGGAAACAAATATCGACGCATTGACATCAAACAGCGATATGATGAAAGCGGTCAAAACAGCCGCTGACAATAATATGCCGATATATGCCGAATGCGGAGGAATGATGTATCTGGCGAGATCTTTGGAACTCGGCGGAGAAATGACATCCCTTGCCAATGTGTTGCCCGTAGAACTTACGATGAGCAAAAAGCCGCAAGGACACGGTTATATGAACATTACTATTGACAAAGAAAATCCTTTTTTCGAAAAAGGAGTCAGAATTAAAGGACATGAATTTCACTACTCGAAAGTCAGTTCTCACCCAACCGATCTGCCGACTTGCATGGCAGTTGAACGAGGAACGGGAACTTTCGACGGCAGAGACGGAATGATTTACAAAAACTGTCTCGGAGCCTACATTCATATCCACGCTTCAGCGACTCCCGAATGGGCGGAAGGATTGGTAAAAAAAGCAATTGAATTTAAGAATCAGACTCTTGATTAATTTAAAATTTGGAAAATCCAAATTATAAATCAGTTAAAAAATGATTTGAGAAAACAAATTGATTATTGAAATCATTGCGAGGAATCGCAACCGGCAGCTTTAGCTGTCGGCAAGAATTGACGATATGAATATTCCGCAAAGAGCTAAAGCGCTTTGTTGCGTGAACTCATAATAGTGGGTAACAAATAATTGTGACTCAACAAGGGGTTGCAACCCCTTGTTGAAAAAAAATGACACATTATTTCAATTATATATACCGGTCGCGAATGTCATCCAAATTGACACCCGGATCGAAGGAGCAAAGAAAAATGGGACTACTACTTAAAAAGAAAAAAGGCGGACTGTCCGGAAGAGCAATGTCATCCGGCGGGTCTTCAGCCGAAACTTCTCCGCTGAGACCGGAATATCAAGTTAAAAAAGCACCCTGCAAAGGCGGATGCCCAAGCGGAAATAATATTCGCAAAATTGTTACGACAATCGCGCAAACAGAAGACGCGGGCAGAACTTATGACCAGTCTTATGAAATGGCCTATAATCTATTTATAGAGAACAGTCCGTT
>JAQIDA010000343.1 GCA_027858275.1 Candidatus Kapaibacterium sp.
TCAGAAGAGATGTTATGGATATCGGTTGTACCGGTTCATATGCTCGCGGCTATAACTTGGAGGAGATTTTTACCGGTATCAATAATTATCTCGATACTTGTAAAAACAACAAGGTTGTGCTGGTCGGGGTTGGGAATCTCGGTCGATCTGTCCTAAGCTATTGCGATCAACGACATTCAAAAGTAGCGATTATCGCCGCTTTTGACCGTAGTGAAGAGCTGGTCGGCAAAGTTATTCAAGGTTGTCGCTGCTACCATATTGATGAGCTGAGGAATTTTGTTAAAGAAAACAATATAAAAGTCGGGATTGCCACTGTCCGAAGTGAAAATGCTGAAAACGCGGTTAACGAACTGGTTAACGCCGGAATCAAAGGGATACTGAATTTCACTCCCAAGCAGTTGAATGTTCCGGACAATGTGTATGTAGAAAATGTAGATATGATGATGTCACTTGAGAAAGTGATATATATCACCGGGAATTATTGATTGAGATTAATCGGAAATTACAAATAGAGGATAATGGAGACAATGAACAACAACGCAATTAATGAAGTAATTGAAAAATATCCCTCGGCAAAGCGAGAGTATTTGATCCCGATGCTGCAGGATGTCCAAGAGATACAAGGGTTTGTATCGAAGGATTCTGTAGTTATGATCGGCGATCATCTCAAATTGCCGGGTGCTAAAATTTATGGTGTTGCGACTTTTTACAATCAGTTTCGCTTCAATAAACCGGGACAATTCCACATTCAGATTTGCCGCGGGACAGCCTGCCACGTCAAAGGCTCAGTCAATGTGCTTGAGTCAATTGAGAGAGCTTTGAATATCAAAGTCGGGCAAACTTCGCGAGACGGATTGTTCAGTTTGGAAGTTGTAGCCTGCTTGGGTGCCTGCGGACTGGCTCCGGTTATCAGTGTCAATGGTGAATTTTACGCTAATGTGGATAACAAAAAACTATTTAAAATATTGAAAAATTTGCGCAAAGAAGGAGGAACAAAATAATGACTCCTACAAATAATAGTTTAATTGAAAATAAAACAAACATTAATACAGCTAAAAGCCTTATCGCCGCTAACCTCGAAAACATTTTTAAAAATGTAAATGATACCGGCATACTGTCTAATGAGCTGAAACATAAACTCGCTGAGCTTCGCTATGAATCTGTAACAAAACCCGTTATATATATCGGGGCCGGCACTTGCGGACTCGGCGCGGGAGCGGGTAAAACACTTAAAGCTACAGAAGCGTTTCTGTTTGAACAAAAAATTGACGCGGAAATTGTCGAAGTTGGATGTATCGGACTTTGCGCTTATGAGCCGATGCTTGATATTCAGATGCCCGGCAAAACAAGATTGTCTTTCTCAAAAGTATCAGAAAAGATAACAGCAAAACTATTAGAAGCGGTTTTCAATAACGAACTCCCCGAAAAAAATGTATTCGGTCAGTTCAGATCAGAAAATTTGCAACCTTGGAAAGATGTACCCTTCTATGATGAGCTGGCATTTTTCAAAAATCAGACAAGATGGGTTCTTGCCAACTGCGGCTTAATTGATCCGACTCAGATAGATCAATATATATCCCGAAGCGGCTTCAGCGGATTGAAAAAAGCGGTCAGCACTATGACTCCTCTCGAAATTTGTGATACCGTGGAGGAAAGCGGTCTCAGAGGCAGAGGCGGAGGCGGATTCCCTGCGGGCAAAAAATGGAAATTCGCTCACGGCATGACACCAGATCAGAAATAATTGATCTGCAACGCTGACGAAGGCGATCCGGGAGCATTCATGGACAGAGCTGTTATCGAAGGAGATCCTTATCGCTTGATCGAAGGCATGGCAATCGCGGCTTACGGAATCGGAGCGAGCAAGGCTTATGTCTATCTCAGAGCTGAGTATCCTCTTGCAATTCAGCGATTGAAAGACGCTATTGAAGTGGCGAAAACCTACGGATTTGTCGGCAATAATATACTCGACAGCGGTTTCAATCTTGAAATAGTCATTAAAAAAGGCGCGGTAGCTTTTGTTTGCGGAGAAGAAACTGCTTTGATTAAAAGTATTGAAGGCAAGCGCGGAATGCCCAAGCCGCGTCCTCCCTATCCGGCAGTATCAGGTCTTTTTGACAAACCGACTATTATTAACAATGTTGAATCACTGGCAAATATTCCGAATATCATTCGCGAAGGAGCCGGTTGGTTCAACGGAGTAGGCACGGAAAACAGCAAAGGGACAAAAGTATTCGCTCTTTCCGGAAATATTGCTAACACAGGACTCGTTGAAGTCGCTATGGGAACAACTCTGAAAGAAATTATTTTTGAAATCGGAGGAGGAATTCCTGACGGATACAAATACAAAGCTGTTCAGATCGGCGGTCCTTCGGGCGGATGTATTCCCGAAAGCGAAATTGATATTCAAATTGATTATGAATCACTGATAACTGTCGGCGCGATGATGGGTTCGGGCGGTTTGGTAGTGATGGATGAAAATACTTGTATGGTTGATGTAGCCAAATACTTTATGGGCTTCATTCAGTCGGAAAGCTGCGGCAAATGTATCCCCTGCCGCGAAGGGACAAGAAGAATGCTTGAAATTCTTGAGAGAATCGCAAGCGGTAAATCTAACGAAACGGAACTTGAGACGTTGGAAAGATTCCAGAGCGTGTTACACATGACGGACTTAGCGACAATTATTCAAGACGCAAGTTTATGCGGTCTCGGCAAATCAGCTCCGAATCCTGTTCTCAGTACATTACGCTGGTTCAGGCATGAGTACGAAGAGCATATCTATGAAAGAAAATGCAGAGCGAAAGTTTGCAAGGAGCTGCTCACATTCACAATTATCGAAGATAAATGCACCGGTTGTACTTTGTGCGCAATTCAGTGTCCGACTGACGCTATATTAGGCTCAAAAAAACATCCGCATTATATCAATTTCGAAAAGTGTATCGGCTGCGGTACATGCTTAGAGGTCTGTAACTTTGATTCGATAAATGTAGAATAGATTCAATTAATATTGATTAAGATAGAAAAAACAACAATGAAAATAATAGTTATTAATAATGAAGTTGAAGCAAAAGAGGGTGAATTCCTGCTTGCTGCATTGAGAAGACAAGGAATAAAAATCCCGACACTATGCAACATTGACGGTCTCGATCCAAGCGGCTCTTGCCGTATGTGCGTGGTTGAAATGGAAGGACGCCCCGATTTAGTACCGAGTTGTGCCTTCCCCGTTTATGAAGGTCTCAAGATTTTAACTCACTCGGAAAGAGTCGTCACCGCAAGAAAAGCCATTGTTGAATTACTTCTTTCTAACCATCCTGATGATTGCTTGTATTGCGTCCGCAACGGCAACTGCGAGCTTCAGGGTTTGGCGCAGGAACATTGCGTAAGCGAAAGAATCTTTTCGGGCAGTAAAAACAGCTATAAATTAGATTACTCAAGCCCGGCTATCGTTCGCGATCCCGCAAAATGCGTTCTCTGCGGTAAATGTGTCCGTGTATGCGAAGAAATCCAGAATGTCGCTTGTATCGACTTTGCCGGCAGAGGCAGCAAAGCTTATATAGGCACTGCCTTTGACGAAGGTTTGAATGTTTCAAGCTGCGTCAAATGCGGTCAATGTATATTAGTTTGCCCGACCGGCGCACTTACTGAAAGAAGCCACATTGATGAAGTTATGGCAGTTCTTCACGAAAAGAAAAAACATATAGTAGTTCAGCACGCTCCTTCTGTTTCGGTAACTGTAGGCGAGGAATTTGGACTGAAAGCCGGCAAAGATGTCAACGGTATTATGACTGCTGCACTCAGAAAAATGGGATTCGACAGAGTCTTCGAAACCTCCTTCTCGGCGGATTTGACGATCATGGAAGAGGCTTCTGAATTGGCAGACAGAATCCAAAACGGCGGCAAACTGCCGATGTTTACGAGCTGCTCCCCGGGATGGGTGAAGTATTTGGAAGAATTCTATCCGGAAATGATCGACAATCTTTCAAGCTGCAAAAGCCCTCAGCAAATGCTCGGCGCAGTCATCAAATCCTATTACGCCGAACGCGAAGATATTGATCCAAAAGATATATACAGCGTCTCTGTTATGCCTTGCACTGCTAAAAAATTCGAAATCGATCGCGACGGCATGGGCAGAGGAGACACTAGCGATGTTGACGCGGTTTTAACGACAAGAGAATTCGCAAAAATGATCCGCATGATGGGTATTGATTTCAATAGTCTTGAACCTGACGGAGCGGACACTCCTTTCGGAATCAGAAGTACAGCAGGCAAGCTTTTCGGAGCTTCGGGCGGCGTTATGGAAGCGGCTCTCAGAACAGCTCATTACTTCCTTACGGGTAAGGAACTTGAAATATTTGAGATAAAAGAAATCCGAGGTATGAAGGGAATAAAAGAAGCAAAAGTAATGATTGGCGAACTCGAGGTAGGAGTTGCCGTTGTGAACGGTGTCGGGAACGCGCAGAAATTGCTCGATGAAATTCAAGCGGGGCGCGACGATATTCACTTTGTGGAAATTATGACTTGTCCGGGCGGTTGCGTTGCCGGCGGCGGTCAGCCAATCGGAGCGGATCCTGAGAAAATTAAAGCGAGAATGCGCGCGATTTATAAAATTGACAAAGAAGAAACTCTGAGAACCAGTCATAACAACCCGGACATCAAGCGTTTATATGACGATTATCTCGGCAAGCCTCTCGGTCACAAGAGTCACGAACTCTTGCACACTCATTATGTCGAACGTAAAGATATTATGAAATAGGAAAAAACTATGATTTTAGATAAAACTCATATTGTATATACGCAGAAAGATCTCTGCCGCGGATGTTATACTTGCGTACGCAAATGCCCCGCAAAAGCGATTCGTTTTGAAGGCGGACAGGCGGAAGTTCTTCAAGAGCGCTGTATAGGTTGCGGGAAATGTGTTACGGTTTGTCGGCAGGGAGCGCAGAAAGTTTTGAGTGCCGAAAAAGATGTTTTCAAAATGCTTGAGTCTGACAACAAAACAGCAGCTTTGCTGTCGCCGACTTTTCCTGCTGAATTTCACAATACCGATTATCGCAAACTAATCGGGATGATCCGCTCTCTCGGATTTGATTACGTATTCGATGTGTCCTTCGGAGTTGATCTGGTAGCTAAAAAAACATTCGATTTGCAGCAGGATTCAGAAGGTATATCGTATATCACTTCGACATGTCCCGCAGTGTTTTCTTATGTGTATAAATTCTATCCTGATTTGACAGAATTTCTGGTTCCTTTAGTCTCACCTATGATCGCAATGGACAGAGTTATCAAGAAATTGCACGGCAATGAATTAAAGACAGTTTTTATTGGTCCGTGCATTTCCAGAAAAGGAGAAGCGGCAAGCGAGGAAGTCAGCGGCGAAATTGCAGAAGTCTTGACATTCGTAGAACTGCGTAAGATGTTCAGAGACCAAGAAACCTATACTAAAGAGGTTGTTCTGTCTGATTTTGATCCGCCGCTTGGCTACAAGGGAGGTCTTTATCCCCTTCACGCCGGATTCCATCAAGCAGTAGGTGTATATGAGGATTTGATTGACAGTCCGGTTATTTCTCAATCAGGGCCGAGAGCCTTTGTCGAAGCAGTTAAAGAGTTCAATTCCGGTGATGTTCAAAATAAATTGTTGGAACTTTTATGTTGCAACGGATGTATTATGGGCGCAGGTATGAGAACCGGAGAGCCGTTGTTTAAAAGAAGAGCAAGGGTCAGCCGATACATGAGAGAGATAATAAAAACACGAGATAAGAAAGATTGGGAAAAGAATTTCTCTCTATACGAAAATATCGATTTGAGTCGGTCATTCAAACCTCGAGATCAAAGGATCAAGGCACCAAACTCTGAGGAGATTGCAGAAATTTACAAGAGAATCGGCAGAGTCAAATTAAAAGACAGATTGAATTGCGGGGCTTGCGGCTATCTGACATGTCGCGATCACGCGACAGCACTTCACAGGGGCTTGGCAGAAGAAGATATGTGCCTGCCTCATACAATTGAGAAACTGCATGTGATGATAAAGGAGCTGGCACTGTCTCACGATCAGTTGTCAAAAGCAAAAGATGCTCTGAAGCAATCGGAAAAGCTGGCGAGCATGGGGCAATTGGCAGCCGGAATCGCTCACGAATTGAACAATCCGCTGGGGGTTGTGCTTATGTATTCGGAAATGATATTGGATGATCTTAAGGATTCTGAAAACGATGAATTGAACGATGATCTGGAAATTATATCTAAGGAAGCCGCTCGATGCAAGAAAATTGTATCAGGTTTGCTGAATTTCTCAAGAAAAAATAAAATTTCTACCGAGCCGACAGATATTGTAGATTTGGTTGAGCATTGTATTAAAACTACTCTAATGCCGGAAAATATCGAATCTGTCATCAGTCATAAAATA
>JAQIDA010000352.1 GCA_027858275.1 Candidatus Kapaibacterium sp.
TATAAATCAACAAAATCCTGTTGAAACTCTTCTTTCATCACATATAATAATAATCGCTCATAAACATTATCGAATAAATCAGGATTAGGGATATATACGCCGTGACAATCACAGGTTTATATTTGCTGATTTTTTCAAGTGTGAACTCACTGTTGTATAAGAACAGGAGCAATGCGGGAATTGCCGGGAGGAAATAGCGTCCCTGCAAACCGAATATTAATTCCCCGCCGATTTTGGTCATATAGAGATAGGTTCCGACAACTATTCCGAGGGCGGAACCTGTACCGATAAACAAGACAACTGCCTTTTGATAAGTGCTGAAACTAATGTTCTTTTTGCCGTCGGTGAACGCTGTAAGCAGGAGAACCAGACCGTGAATTATCAATACTGCATTGGGCAATTTCGCATAAGAATATCCAAATCTGCCGATAGTGCCGGCTGTCCATTCTTCACCCTGAAAGAGTATGTTGTCAACTACGGTTGATACGAATCCTGAAGGATTTTCTTTCAGGAATTTAATATGTGTTTTTGGGTCATTCTTATATTCTTTGTGGATAGCCACATATTTGTCATTTATGAGATCTTGTGATGCGAGATATTTGCCCCAAGTGTAATTCGGCAGCGAAAATGAGAGCCAGAAGAATATTCCCATCAATACAGCTTTGCTGATTGTCTTGAATTTCTCCGTTTTCATATCCCCAAGTTTGGACAGAGGAACAATAAAGAATAGGAAAGGAACAAGCGGATAGCCGTTTTTCATAAACGGGAACAGCCCGGTCAGAAGGATTACAAGCAAATAATCATTGCGCTTAAGTTTGCCTTCTTTAGCAAAGGCAAAATACAGGAAAAGCGCCGCCATCAATATCGACAGAGCGTTTGACATTGTATCATAAGATATGGAACACGCCTGAAACAGCCACATTGGAGTTAAAGCCAGAACGAGAAAGAGATTTTTGAATACAGGAGTAATTCTGATCGCAATGAACACAACAATCAGATACATAAACAGTCCGCTGATTCTTCCGAACCAATGCAGCCATACGGGATTGTCGTTGATATATTTCCCGAGAAAAATTCCCGGAACGACGTGCATGAACGCGATTGGATTATATTTGTCGGCATGGGTGTAAAACGTTGTTGTTTTTTTCTTAAGCGGAACTTTCTTTGCTTTTTCTATTGTGCCGGGTTTTAGCTTTGTGCCGTTGAAATACGGGATGCCTTGAAAGCTTTGTGTTACGGAAATCAAATTTGTAGGTATGTCGTAGCCGATGACTCCGTCACCTTGTTGAGGTGATATCTGACCGTCGGCAATGGCATAAGCTCTGAAAAAATGCCTGTCCTCATCGTTCGATTGGAAAGGAGGATTGATAAATACATAGAAAAGTCCGAAAATAATCCCCGCAGCGAGGAATAGAAATTCCGGTTTCAACTTGTCGAGAAAATTATTGTTGCCGCTGTTTGTCATAAATATCGTTCGATGAGTACTCATAATATTGATGAATAAATCTGATAGATGAATTCATCTTTTAATTAGTCGCAATCTAATAAAAAAACACTCTTAATACAATATCAATAATTATTCAGTGCAATAGGATTTAAAAATGAATTAATTAAAATCGCCTCAATCTTTTTTTATTCTCACCTTAAACATTAATATATCCTAATATATTTGTTTTTTTGATAAAAAAGACTTAAACTGGCAGATGTATTATATGAATACATCTGATAATATGTTCGGCATCAGTTCTGTTAATACATTTAACAACTATATTTAATATAACATTTACGGAGACTGTTATGAAACGTTTTTTCGCATTATTTTTATCACTAATGGTTGTAGTCGCCGCTTTTATACCGACGGCCGAACTTAAAGCAGATTCTCAGCGAATGCTGATGATTGAAGGGTTTACGAACGCTTATTGTCCGCCTTGCCCTCCGCCCTATAAAACATTCAAGGAATATGCAGAGGCATACCCTGACGTTATTATTCCTGTGACAATGCACTTCTATTATCCGGGCATTAACGATGCTCATTATCAAGCAAATATACCTATGAGTCAGCAAAGATTGCAGCAGTATTATCGCGTAAGCGGTGTACCGAATTACTGTTTCAACGGTGACGGTCCCGTTCATACATCATATATCGCTAACAGACACCCCGATGCACAGGCTATTCGCGGCGTTAAGTCTCCTCATGATATTGACGTTAATCTGACAAAAAAAGCCGGCGGCGGAGATGTTACAGTAACAGTAACGACTTCTGCAGGTTTGCATGGTCAAAAGCTGAGAATCTATGTGGTTGAAAGTGAATGTTTTTACGAGACACAGCTTGGTTCTAACGGCGAAAAAAACTTCTATTGGGTTTCTCGAGATATGCTCCCAAATCCTGCCGGAACCTCATTGAGCATCAGTACCGGCGAAAGCAAGGAATTCAATTTTTCATATACAAACAAATCTCAATGGCTGGATGTGAATAACATCTATATAGTTGCCTTTATACAAGACGACGGAAGCCCTAAAAAAGAGATTCTTCAGGCTGCTACAAGTCTTCCTAAGCCTATGATGGTTGAAGCATCGGCTGATGTAAAATTTAAATCTGCAAGCGCTGACAGCGATACAGAAATGGAATTCACCGCCACAAATCCTAACGAATCAAATGTATATGTACAGTTCTCAGTTGATACTGAAAGAAGTTATATACCGCAAGGTTGGACAGTAAAAGTCAGCCCGACGGCTAAGGAAAGTTTGGACGCGGGAGAATCAAAACAGGGAATCGTTACATTTTCACCAAACGGAGTTGCAGGATACTGCGAAGCAATTATCAAAGTTGACGGTTCCTCTGCCGGCAAGACAGTGTACGGAACAACTGTTATGTTGTCCGCAATGTCAGACAATGTAAAAAATCTTATGGTATTGACAGGATCGTCCTCGCCTCTCTCAGGCTTCAATGCTTTTGCGAGCATCCCCGGTTTTGCTGCGAATTCGACCTTAGTGCCTGCTAACACATCTTTCTTTGAAGCTGTTGACCCTGCGTCATTTGACAACGCCATCTTCGGTTATGATTATGGTACTCGCGGAAGATTGAGTACAAATCCTGAAGCGTGTACATTCATCAGAGAAATGCTCGAAGCCGGTAAAAACGTAATCGTAAGCGGTGAGCTTGAGCTATATAACGCTTATCAGCAAACAGCATCTCCCGAGGGAAAATATCTGTTCAATAATATTCTTGGAATAACATACGCCGAAGATCCGGTAATGAGAGTCGAAGTAAACAGCCAAAACCAAATTACAGGAATTATTGTTACTCCTGTCAAAGGTGTCGCCGGCGATCCGATCGGACAAGGCATTAACTTCAATATAAACGAAAGTACACAGCTCTTTGAAGTTTTCACTGATATTATTAAGATCAATACACCTGCAAAAACAAACCCGGTTTTATACTATGACAACAACCCGACTAAAATCGCGGCTGTCAGAACCGAATATATGGACGGCAAAATGTTCTTTATGACATTTGGTTTTGAATCATTGGCTAACACGGCTGACAGAACTACATTGATGGGCAAAATCTATGATTGGTTCAATTATGCTCCTCCGAGCGATCCGGTATTATCATGCGCAGATGAACTTGCGTTTGGTGAAATTGAAGCCGGTAAGACTCGTTCAAAGAAACTCAGAATTGACAATACCGGTGACGCTGACCTGATTATATCAGAAGCCATAATTTCCGGAGCAGACAGAGACCAATTCACTATGATCGGGACAATTGCAGGCGCGGAAATTGCGGCCGGTGATTATAAGAACGTTACGATTTCTTTCGTTCCTTCCGAAGAAGGTAACTTCAGCTCTGTTCTTACTCTCGTCTCAAACTCTTCCGACGTAAGTGTCAAAACCGTTGCGATTACCGGAAGTGCCACTCCTAACGGAATTGATGATTTGATTCCGGGTGCAAGCGAGCTTTTAACATTGAAAGTCGGACCTAACCCGTTTGCCGTAACAACTGAGCTGACATATACATTGAACTCAACATCAAGCAAACA
The DNA here is from genome assembly GCA_027858275.1 of Candidatus Kapaibacterium sp. Classification (GTDB taxonomy): domain Bacteria; phylum Bacteroidota; class Ignavibacteria; order Kapaibacteriales; family UBA2268; genus JAQIDA01. The sequence goes on from JAQIDA010000352.1 coordinate 4,041, forward strand.
TTTCGATATTGTTGTGATCGACGCGAGCGGTCGCGAAGTTGTCTCAGCTTTCAGCGGACAAGTGACACCGGGCACAAATGAAATTACATTGAGCGCAGGCAATTTGGCCGCGGGCAATTATTTCATCACTGCGAGAACTGAAGGTTTCAACACACAGATCCCGCTTATTATTATAAAATAATACAGCATTATCATTTTTTCTTAAAACGGTCGACATTCATAGTGTCGACCGTTTGTATTTGTGGAAACTTGTTCTTATATTATGATTCGGATTATTTGCGTGAATTTACTTTAATTATTCGAGTGAATATGTCCTTGCGCGCAGTAGGCAACATAGTGCTTCAGCACTATGCAAAAGCTGGTTTTGATCTGTTCGCTGACAGCTAAAGCTGCCTGTTGCTAATGTGAAATTTGTTCGGGACATTAAGTTTGAAATTTAATCTATTAATTAATTTATAAATGAGGCCGGAAAATGAAAAGAAAAATTACTCTTTTGATGATCGTGTTTTTTGCACTGATCAGCTTTGATTCTTATGCTCAGGATATCAGCACTATACCTGACGGTAAATATGTTTTTAATCAAGATGAAATTACTCCCGCACAGGTGAAAGCCCTCAAAGCAGTTAACAAAGATGTTATTTGCATATTCGAAAATTTTGAATGGAACGATGTATGTACTTATGGATATAATAATACAATCGGAAACTGGACAGATACTAATCGTGTCGGCGAATTTTATTACCCTTGGATCAAACAAGATCCGAGATACGGTAAATATACTGTAATGCTCAAATTCACCGATGCAACCATAGCGGCCTATGACATGACTGATTTTGATGTAGTGATTTTCCCCATGGGACATTATCCGATTCAAGTATCTCCCAGTGGCACAACAAGACCCATCGATGTCATAAACGAATTGCTCGCTGCGAACAAATGCGTTATTATTTGGGGAGACGGCTTGTTGTATCACGCATTTGACGGCAACTCATCAAACAAAGATCCTGACGCTGCAGCATTTTTTACAGAAAAGCTCCAAATTGAATATCAA
>JAQIDA010000031.1 GCA_027858275.1 Candidatus Kapaibacterium sp.
TATTGCCGCTTGGTCTTTCGGCAAACCGTCTGCGCCGGTGCTTATATTCGGAAAAGCCAACTCGGACAAATTGAAATCGAGCGCAAGCTCAAGAGTATTGCGATAGGCATTTGCCAGAATTTCCGGTTCGTTGTCCTCGCCCCCGGACCAAATAGGACCGACTGTATGAATAACGAATTTTGCAGGCAATTTGCCCGCTTCGGTAATAACAGCTTCTCCCATGGGACATCCGCCCATTTTGTCTTTGATTCTCATGCACTGATCGTGGATAAGCGGTCCGCCTGCCATGTGTATGGCGCCGTCGACACCTCCGCCTCCGTGCAAGCCGCTGTTTGCGGCATTGACAATTACTTGTATTTCGATTTTAGTTATGTCGCCTTTTGTGAGTTCGATTCTTGCGTTCATATATGTCTTTCCCGAGTTTGTAATTTGTCCCTATAGAATTTTTAATATAAGAAAATCTTGAGCAAAACTGTCCAAAAATAATTATTCGCACCCTACAAAAAGCAAAGCCGCTTCCTGATGAGAAACGACTTTGCATTGATCTTCGAGACAAGTTATTTGAAAATATTTTATTTATTCAGAATAACTATTTCTGTCCTGCGATTCTGTGCCCTGCCTTCCGGCGTTTCATTACTTGCTATCGGCTGAGTGTCACCGAAGCCTTTGGCTGTGATTCTGCTTCTGCTGATTCCCTTACTTATCAGAACCGTTTTTATGGCATCGGCACGTCTTTGAGATAAATCCATATTGTTAGAAGGATTGCCTACTGCGTCTGTATGACCTCGCAATTCGATCGTTGTTCCGGGGTTGCTGTTCATCATCATATAAATATAATCAATTGATTGATCGGAACTACTTTTCAACTTGGCTTTGCCTGTGTCGAAATTCACTGAGAGGACTGTTTTTAAACCGTCATAAGGAGTATTGTCATATTCCCCGTCGCCTTCGACAGTCTCGTTTTTATGGCAATAGCTTATCGTAACTTCATGTTCGCCGAAACATGGCGCGACATATTCTAACAAATAATATGTTTTCAGTTTATAATAAATATCTTTGAAAACCAGATTAAACTCATCGGAAGCATAGATATGGTCATAAGTTCCGTTAGTGGACTGAGCGATTTTCTCAAGGAATTCTTCTTGAATCATAACTCCGTAATCAATGGCACATACAATAGTATTTGTATTGCGAGCCTGTCTGATCACTTCATCAATTGTTTTTGTAGAATTGCCGTCAGCACCGTCTGTGAATACCATTACAATTTTTTTCAGATGAGAAGGGGCTTTTGATATTTCTGTGATACCGACTGAAATTGCGTCGAGAGTTGCAGTACCTTTGCCGTAACCTTCCAAACCGTATTCGAGAAATTCATCAAGTAGTTGTATTTTGCTTGAAGTCAAAGGCACTTCAATATTGACTTGATCATCGTATTTAACAAGAGTAACCATATCTTCAGGTTCTTTGGACTCATTCAAAAAATTCACAACTGCCTGTTGTACATCACGAGCTCTTCTGTCACCCATGGAACCGCTGTGATCCATAACCAGAGCGATTGCTTGAGGCTGCCTTTCGGCGTTAACGACTTCTTTAATTGAAAAATCTGTTATGACAAAATCCTGACCGTTGCAATTGTCGATCACTTTGCACCAATTTTTGATGTTTTCTCGGGAGGCTGCACCTGTCAGATATGTGTCACCTTCTCCGGTCAAATGAATGAAATGACGGACGCGATTTCCTTCATAGGGATCTGTACGACTGATTCGCAAATCGAGATATTCAATTTCCCCTGTAGGAATTTGCTGAGTATGTTCTATAAAAACCGGATCATAATCGCTCGGAGGCTCAGGATCGCCGCCCACAAATTGTGTGAATTGGGCACAAGAGACAAGGATTAATACTGCAAAAAGGACTAATGTTGATTTTGAAACAAATGATTTCACGGCAGACCTCATATTTATTTTATCATAATTTCTGTTATTAATAATCCGTTAATATAAGTTATATATTTGTAAAAATCAATATCAAATGAGGGTAATGTTGTCAACAGCTAATAAAAAAAGCCGTTTTGAGACTGTCAAAACGGCTTATAGTAAAAAGTTAGGCGATATCTGTTACAATC
>JAQIDA010000135.1 GCA_027858275.1 Candidatus Kapaibacterium sp.
CGTTATGAACGAGTTCAGCTATCTGATCAATTCTCAGCTCTCGAGCAAGCACAATAACATCGGCAAATTGCGAGAAATACTTCAACGCTTCAACATTTGTCACATTCTGCTGAGTGGAAATATGGACTTCCATGTCAAGTGAACGGGCATAAATTATCACTGATATATCAGAGGCTATTATCGCGCTTACTCCGCTTTCTTTGGCGGCATCAATAATTGATTTCATTTCTTCGAGTTCGTGATTATATATCACAGTATTGACTGTCAGATATGATCGCACTTTGTTCTCATCGCAAATCTCGGTGATCTTACGTAGATCATCAATAGTGAAGTTCACCGACGAGCGCGCCCGCATATTCAAGCGCCCCACACCGAAATAAACTGATGAAGCTCCCCCCTGTATCGCCCCGCGCAAGGATTCATAAGAACCGACCGGGGCCATTATTTCTATTTTGTTTTTATTTATATCCATTATATCAGTCTAAATTCAACTTATGTATCTAATTCATTATTGCTTTTTCAAAAGCGTATTCTTTGCTTTCAACAACATATCAGTTTTGCTTTGATTCAATACAAACCACATCTTTGAGTCGTCTTTTTTGATGAGATATTTACGTTCTAATTCCGGCTTATAAAAATCAAGTTTTATATCATTGAAAACAATTGTGGCATAATAACCGGGAACAATTTTTGGGTCTTCATCTAAAAAATCATCTACGTAGAATTTAGAAAGCAGATTGACAATTGTTGCAGTGGAGGCTGAATCAGTTTCTTCTCCGTCTATAGTCCAATCTCCGTCGTTTTTGATCAGAGAGTAAGAGTTATTACTTGATTTGAATTCTATCTCTCTAATTTTATCTTTTGGAACTTCGAACAATATTCTGTCTCGCCATGCGCTTACGTATCCGGTAAAAGCATAAGCCAAGGGACCGGAAACAAGCGCGACTTCATCAGATTCGGCAAGGCGAACATAGCTGTCATTGAAACCGGCTCCGCTTTTCCCTATAAAAACATGAGCCTGAAGTTCCTCCCCGTCCCAAAATTTTATTTGTACCGCGGCAGTATCCACGGCGAATTTATTATGCTTTTCCTGCTGCGATGTTACGATATTTTTAACGTGCATATTTGAACACATATTTAAAGCGTTGGCTATCATTCCTCTGTTGGCTATATACTTCAAGGGTTTATCAAGAGTCCATATACCGTCAGTTTTTATCGCGCTCACAAAGCCGTTTTTGTTCCACAACTCAATTTTGTCAATTGCCGAAGAATCAAAATCAACAAGTTTACCACGTTCAGCGACTTGCAGATTTTTTTCTGACGGTTCTTGCAAAATTATCATTGCCGCAATCGCGAGAACAACTGTTAATACTAATAAATATATTGTGTTTTTAATCATTCTTCTTCCGTTGTTTTTTCTGTTTGACCTTTTCTGCTGAGTTCTTCTTCGCATTTTCTTTTTCGTGAGACTCTGCGTCTCCATACTAACAGTCCGATTAAAACAACAAGTATCGGAGCGACCAGCATGTTTGAAAATTTAACGAGCTTTTTTGTACCGGGGCCAAGATCTTTAAGCGGGGGCATACTAACATTTTTAGATCTTATAGAAATCAAACCGGTATCATCAGCAAGATAATCAACAATGTTTGCGAACAAAGCAATGTTGTCGGGATTGCGCGCGAAATTATCTGTAGCGAAACCGCCGGTACCGACTGCGACAATCCGCGTTTCAGGACTTATATCAATATTTGAAGCAGGCTCTTTATCCATGAACCAACTCTTGAATTTTCCTTCAAATGAAGCGGCTAAGGGAAGACCGTTTTTTGTGTAATCAGAATCCCGGAACTTATGCAAAGGATCAATGCTAAACGTTCCGCTTGCGCTTTCACAAATGTTAGATGCCCGGAACATCACCGAAGATTTTACTCCGGCAGCTTCAGCAAGAGAAGTATCAACCGAACTCGGAAATTTTAAAATCAATGTCCTGAGCTGTTTAACAATCGGATTTTCTCTGCTGATATCATAAACTGACGGAATGAACGGATATGACACAAGGTTCTTAATTGAGTGACCTTCCTGCTCTTTAACAACCGTAATCGGTCCGCATTGCTTGTCACGAACAACATCGTTATTAATCACGATTCCGTAATGCGCCAGCATTTCATCAAGACCGAGATCAAGTATTTCAGCATATTTATTTTTGAAAGTCGGATCATATTTAGCTTTTCCTGTTAAGAACGCTACTTTGCCGCCTTTCATTATGTATTGATCTATGGCGTATTTCGCCTGATCTGCAAATTGTTCTTTTGGATCGACTATGAGCAAAGCCTCGTATCGCTCGGGTATTCGCACTTCCTCAGTCAAATCAATTGAGATCATATTGTAATTTGTTTTGAGAATCTGAAAAAGTGTTTTATACTCCTCAAGATCGGTCTCTCCTTGTCCTAAGGAATAACATACTTTGATTTTTTCAGAGCGCATAACTCTTTTAAACGCCGCAGCAAGTTCGTATTCCAATTTATCTGTTGATTCAATAATTGGAATTCTTTCTTTGCGATCTTCATAGGCGATCACTAAACCCATATATGCCGGGAGAACTTCCAATTTATCATTCTCTACGGATTGCACTTCAAGCAAAGGAATTCCATTTTCTTTTGCTTCGCGAATTGTCAGAGAATCCTCCGGGCTGATGAACTCATATCGAAGGTTGCCGTCTGAATATGCTTTGAAGTCATTCAATATATCAATCAAATAGCGGCGATTATTATTATTAGTTACCGGCAAATCTTCTGTGAAATAAACTTTCACGGTCATGCGGTCTTCAGTGTTATTAATTATTTTCTTTGAAGCATCCGACAAACTGTATCTCTGATTTTCAGTACAATCCAAACGAGTGAACATTCGGACAGATATGAAATTAATGAGCACAATTACTACAAGAAGCAAGATCGAATTGATAATTACGCGCGATTTTAATGATTTGTTATTCGAAGTCATATTACCACTTTCTCCTTCCCAAAGACACTACCGACATATAGAGGGCAAATCCTCCGGCGGAAAACATATAAATAACATCGCGGGAATCAATCACTCCTCGGGCAATATTGGAATAATGGTAATCTATACCGATAAATTCAATCACAGGGGCAATTGCTTCAGGCACAAAAAACACAATTTTATTAATTTCAAACAATACAAAAAGAAATACGAATCCGAGAATAAAAGCAACAATCTGACCCGATGTCATACTCGACGCCAAAACTCCGAAAGCGCAAAAAACTGCCGATAATAACAACAATCCAAAAT
>JAQIDA010000192.1 GCA_027858275.1 Candidatus Kapaibacterium sp.
GCCACCTTTTCGCCTCTTTCTATGGCAAAATTAATTTTGTCGAGTACGAGATTGTCATCATAACTTTTGCTTAGATTTTCAGCCTCGGCGATTAATCTGCCTGAACGCGGAGCATCGGGGAATTTAAAAAACATTCGGGATTTATCAACTTCATCGATTTCCACACGCTTGACTTTAGCCAATTGTTTGACTTTGGACTGAACTCTTGTAGCAAGCGAAGCTTTTGAGCGGAAGCGCTCGATATATTTCTGAGTTTTTTGAATTTCTTTTTGTTGTGATACATAAGACGCCTGCTGCTGCTTGCGGATTTCGGCACGTTGGATGATAAATTTTGAATAACTTAAATTGTAATCGTAGATTTTGCCGAGTGATATTTCGATAGTTCGGTTGGTGACTGTATCCAAGAATTTCCTGTCGTGAGACACCATGATTATCGAGCCTTTGTAATTGCGCAGAAACTGCTCCAACCATTGGATTGATTCAATATCAAGATGGTTTGTAGGTTCATCGAGAAGGATGCAGCTTGGTTTGCTCAAGAGTATTTTCGCAAGTTCAATACGCATCTGCCAACCTCCGCTGAATTCATTTACCGAACGAGTAAAATCAGTGCGAATGAAGCCGAGACCGGTCAATACTTGTTCAATATCCGCTTCCATTGTATGTCCGCCGAGATTCCCGAAGTGCTGATCGCTGTCTGTCAATTCATTGACCAAAGCAGTATATTCGTCGGATTCGTAATCAGTGCGTTCGCCGAGTTCAATGCCTATGGCCTCTATTCTGCGTTCCAATTCCTGCAAAGCAACCAGAGCCGTAGCTGTTTCTTCATATATAGACAGTTCCGATCCTGTCTCCATTTCCTGAGCCAGATAGCCGAGAGTGTAATCATTGGGCATTGAAACTGTGCCTTCTTCGGGCAGTTCCTCACCTGTAATTATTTTCAGCAAAGTAGATTTCCCCGTTCCGTTACGTCCTACCAGACCAATGCGGTCCAGTGGTCTGACAGCTATTGAAACACTGTCGAAGAGGTATCGATTGCCATAATGAATGGAGAGATTAGAGATATTCAGCATTATTTATACTCATTAATAATTTTACGCAATTTTTCCGAACGCAAAATTAAGAAAGTTTTGTTAAATAGTTATCATATTTGTTAGATATAGTTTATAGTATGATCAAATATACCTTTTTTCGAACGACTCCGGATAATTGTAAGAAGTCATCGTCCGTTGCAATAAATTATGTCAGCCCTTAGGGGTTTTGGAAACAATATTCGTCTGTTTTCTATAATCATGCCACCCCTTGTATATTAAAAGTTAGCGAACAACATTGATGTAAAAGTTCTTTGAAAAGTCAAAATAAAAAGCGAATATGCGTGCGAGGAGGTTCATCCCTTGGGTCAAGAGCCCGTCCCGAAGAGTCTCCCGTCCGTTGGCAAAAAGTCGAGGAATAACTTGGCGCAAAGACGCCGCATTCTGCAAGGGTGACTAAAAAGCCAACTATGAAATTTGTTTTACAATTAACAAAAGAATTATGGAAAAGAAATTGTATTTGGGAATTGATGTAAGCAAGGGCTATGCTGATTGTACTATAATGAATCAGGACAGAATAATTCTTGAAGAAAACTTTCAGCTCGATGATACATTCAACGGGCATACAGAGCTGTTTTCTATACTTAACAAGCATTATTCCGCTGATGAACAAGTGATATTCCATGCCGGAGTTGAGAGCACCGGCGGGTATGAAAACAACTGGTACAACAGCCTTATGAATTTCCAAAAAGACTTGCCTGTTAAAGTAGCTCGTTTGAACCCTCTGGGTGTTCACTACAGCAACAAAGCGGATTTGACCGGAGTGATTACAGATAAAGTAAGTGCTCGGTCAATAGCTGAATATATGATAAGTTTTCCTGATAAAATCAATTATGATGTCAATGACGAATTTGTTGATTTACGTCGCCAACGCACATATATTAACTTGCTCAAATCTCAGAAAACACAGCAGCTTAATCAACTCGAAAAGATATTATACGCAGTGTTTCCCGAGATTATTAGTTGCTATGGATCCGGCAATCCCAATTGGGTATTTGAGTTGCTGAAAAAATATCCTACGGCTCAAAAATTAAAAAAAGCAAGACTAAGAACTTTGAGTCAAATTCCTTATATCAGCTATGACAGAGCCACGGAATTGATAAGACTGGCAAAAAACAGTGTGGGAGCAAACACAGGAGCAACTATGGAGGAACTGATTAAAACTATGGTAAATCAGATTCAGTCAATTGAAAAGATTATTAGGGAGCAAATTAATCTGATGATAAATGAATGTAACGCTCCCGAGCTTGAGCTGCTGACAAGTTTTCCGGGAATAGCCGAATGGTCAGCGATAAATCTTATTATTGAGATTGGTTCGATTCAACGGTTTTCAAGCGTAAAAAAACTTGCCTCATATTGCGGTCTCAATCCCATGTTCAAACAAAGCGGCGACGGTATGAGCAAGGTTCGAATGAGTAAACAAGGGCGTGTCGCGCCGAGGCGAGTACTGTATATGGTAGCTATGGTCGGCATACAGAAAAACCCTGTGTTAAAAGCTATATACGAAAGACATGTTGATCGAGGTATGGCTAAATCGGCCGCAATAGGGGTGTGCATGCACAAAGCTCTTAGGATTGTATACGGAATGCTAAAAAATAATACGAAGTTTAACCCAAATATTGATCGGATCAATCAAAAGAAATCTGAAAATAAACTTAGTTCGACACATGCGAATAAAGAGAGAAGGTATCAAAAATTCGATAACAACGCTCCGATTTCCAGAAGGCAAATAAGAAAAAGAAAGGTCGTTAATCAGTGCCAAAATGATAATATCATTGAATGCGGCATCTTGAAAAACGACCTCAGTACAAAATATAAAAAGTATTCTATTTAAACAAATGTTTTTGAGAATATTGATCAGGGCTTAATTCTTGTCTTTCGCTCTTTTGCCCGTTTTTGAGCTTGGCTTTCATCGGAATAACTTCGGGGTTGAAGATTTAATAAATTATAGAGATATTAATAATTAATTATTAGATTCATAAACCCCGAAGGGGTGACATAAATTAAACCAAAAACTGAAACGAGGATAAACATGGACGTGTTATGGGCCCCGTGGCGATCAGAATATATTCAAGGATTTAAAGACGAAGAAAAAGGCTTGATCAAACCCGAATGTTTCCTCTGCGAAGCAGCCGCCTGTGATCCGGCGCGTGAGCGGGAATTACTCGTTGTCGCACGACGAAAAGAATGCTTTGTAATGCTCAATAAATTTCCCTATAACGGCGGGCATCTCCTGATTGCTCCCTATCGTCATATAGGAGGAATTGATGAGCTGACAGATGCAGAGCTGTGCGATATAATGAGAGTAACACGCGAGTCAATAGCTGTACTAAAAAAAACCAGCAATCCTCACGGATTTAATATAGGCGCCAATCTCGGCAGAGTTGCCGGAGCAGGCGTACCCGGACATCTCCACTATCACGTAGTTCCCCGATGGAGCGGAGATACAAGCTGTCTTGCTGTAATCTCAGATACAAAAGTTGTTTCCCAATCACTCGATGAATTACAAGTTATACTCGCAAAACAATTTTTGAAATCCGAAGGAACGAGTAAATAAGTATGCCGCTCGACAGAATTCAGCCTAAAAAATCACTCGGACAAAATTTTTTGCAGGACAAGAACATTCTCCGCAAAATCACGGATGTTATTGCTTGTAAGCCGGGGGAGACCCTGATTGAAATAGGTCCCGGTCCCGGCGCGCTCACTGAATTTCTGCTCGAAACAGAACTGAAATACCACGGAGTTGAAATCGATGACAGGGCAATTGAAGCTCTATATTCTCATTTCCGTGAATCCGATTATCCCGATTTCAAGATCCACAAAGGAGATATCAGGAAATTCAGCGTTGAGGAGATTATCCCCGCGGAAATTCTTGATAACGAAAAGATCAAAGTCGTAGGGAATATCCCTTATAACATTTCAAGCGATATTTTCTTCTGGATTTTTGAGCAATCTCGATATATATCCAAAACCGTGCTGATGGTGCAGAAAGAAGTTGCTCTGCGATTATGCGCGCAACCTCGTACGAAAGCTTATGGCATATTATCCGTTGCCGCTGACCTGATTGGCAGCGCAACAATCAAATTCGACGTACCGCCCGGATGTTTTTTCCCAAAACCGAGAGTAGTGTCCGCAATAATCGAGATAGTTTTCGACAAACAACAAATAGATATCGATGATTTTAAAAAAATCATGCAGCTTGTCAAAGCTTCATTCAGCCAACGCCGCAAGAAGATTCGCAATTCCTCGGCTCAGTATATAAAAGAATATTACACACTTCCGCCGTCCGAAATACAGAGCAAAGCGGAAGAATCCGGACTCGACTATTTCTCAAAGCGCGCAGAAGAACTCAGCACAGAAGATTATATTAAATTCTATAATTTCTTGAAACAGTTCAGATAATATTTTGAACATAAATTTGAAACAAATGAAGAACAAAACACATAATCAAAGCAACAAATTCGTACTAAAAAACGAATTATCAATGCCCGATATTTATACCGGCGCTATGTTGCTGATCTACATATTATTGACACTTGTCTTCTTTCCGTCACTTGAAAATGCCGCAATTCTGCTGCTGATAAATATCTCCTTAGTCGGAATAGTCGTCGGAACGGCATATCTGAAACATAAATTCCCGAAAAACCTCAGCGTAGATATAATTAAGAAATTCTATTTTGTCCCGGTTATCCTTGTTATTTATACTCAAATACAATCCTTCCTGCCGGCAATCAATCCTCACGACTACGATTCAGTACTAATCAAATGGGATTTCGCGTTATTCGGAGTAAATCCAACCGAGTACTTAGGGCAAATTGCAAACCCTTTACTGACAGAGTATCTTCAGATATGCTATATGTCATACTTCCTGATGCCTCTGCTGCACGGAATTGAATTATGGCGCCGCAAGGATGAGGGAACCTTTTACAAGTTCTACGGTATGATTCTGTTCTCGTTTTTCATATCTTACCTTTTGTATTTTATTATGCCCGCGATCGGACCGCGATTTTGTCTTCATGATTTTGCCGCTTTGAATGACGAGATGCCCGGTCTTTGGTTAACTGAGAGCTTTAGAGCAATAGTCAATAACGGAGGCGGTATACCCTTGGACTCTCTCAATCCGGCTGCTGACGTCAATCGAGACTGCATGCCGAGCGGACATACAATGATAACCCTCGTGAACATATTTGCGGCATTCGCATACCGTTCAAAGTTGAGAATACCCATAGCTATACTCGGCTTCAGCCTAATCTTCGGCACTGTATATCTCCGCTACCACTATCTTGTCGATGTCATAGCCGGAATAATACTTGCTGTAGCAGCTTATTATATCGAGCCTTGGGTCAGAATATTAATACAAAAACGCATTGGTAAATCCGTATAATAAAAGTCTGAATTATATTAAGCTTTAGCTAATCTTCAGGACTGACAAGAAAAATATATTTTTTCTATGTTTATTTTACTAAATTGGGCTATGTTTTGATGAATCAACAGAGAAAATCAATGTCAGAATCAGAAGAAAAACTTCCGCTTATAAAAAAGAATGAATCCCTGACTGTTGCGGTAGTCGATGATGAGCCGGATATTTTGGAGCTTGTAACTTTGAATTTGCAAAGAGCCGGGTTCAAAGTAAAAGGTTTTTCTGAAGCCGACAGCTTTTTCAAATATTTAAAAAATCAAATTC
>JAQIDA010000205.1 GCA_027858275.1 Candidatus Kapaibacterium sp.
CCTAAGGTCAAGGGTGTTTCCAACTCCTGTCAAGTCTACTAATTATGAAATATTTTCTTCGATTTTATCATCATGCTCTTCAAAAATATATTCATCAATTAGATCTGTTTTTTCATCAAATTCCTTCAATGTTTCTTTGTTCTCGTCATTCTCAAATTTCAAGAAGTTATACTCATCTAAATGGATGTACTCTCGGGCAATGAATTCATCTATATCGTTAATATCCATTGTTATATTCTAATTCTTAATAAAATTTATAAATGTTTCTTCCATATTACTTCAGACATTTTTGCCAATTAGTGAAAATGCACGTGTGATCTAATCTCCGAAAAAGAGAATATAACGACAAAATCTGAGTTGATATTTATTTATACTCAACCAAACCGTATATGAGTCCTATACTTGCAACAGAAATGCAAATTACAGATATAACATCTCCCGTTTGAAAACTAAAAATCTGTATAAGTATAGCAATCCCAAATATAAATTCTTGAAACCTAAAATACTTGCTGTTCTTGACACTCATAGATATAAGAAGTCTAATAATACCTAAGAACCATAATGGCGGGACAATAAAAAACATAATGCGCCATACGCTTACGTCACTTGGTTTTTCTTGGAACGTTGAGTACGCAATTGATAACAGCAATATAGATATCAAACTAATTATTGTCAGAATTGTTTTTCTAATTTTTATCATTATGGTAATATTTAATACAACACAATTTTAATCTGATACAATAATACGAAAATTATAGTCTCTATAAAATCTAAAATTTCCTAAGCTAAACCCAAAGACGTTTCGACTCCGCTCAACGAGCAAGAGAGTTGATAGCACAAAAAAAGAGGCCTCGAAACGAGACCTCTTTTTTTTAAATCAAAAACCCAAAACAGACTTAGTCCTCTTTTTTGGCTTCTTCATGCTTATGCTCTTCCGCTTTCACAGTAAATACTGTTTTACACTGCGGGCATCTGAGAGATTTTTCCCAAACGTCATCAACTTTCTTGAAACGGGTTTCGAGGTAATGATGATCGCATTCGGGGCAGTGCTGATCGACAGGCATGTAATTGCTGATATAATCGCAATCCGGGTAGCGAGAACAACCGTAGAATTTTTTTCGGTTCTTGGGGCTGACTCTTTCGATAACGTCGCCTTCGCCGCATTTGGGGCATTTCACGCCGATAGTAAAGGGCTTGATTCCTTTACATTTAGGATAGTCTGAACAGCCGTAGAATTTACCGTAACGGCTCTCGCGTATGTACATGGGTTTGCCACAAACATCGCATTCAACGCCTTCTGCAATGACAGGTTCTTTCTTTTCCTCGTCCAAAGGTCTGGGCAGCGGTTTTGTAAATCTGCAATCCGGATATGTGGAACATCCGAGGAAACGACCGTTGCGACTGACTTTGATAAGCATGGGCGAACCGCATTCTTCGCAGATAATTTCAGGAATATCGCCGTGTTCTTTGGCATATTCCAAAGACGCTGTGAACGGACCGTAGAATTCTTTGAGCATACCTGCATAAGTTTTATCTCCCACAGCTACAACATCAAGGTTAGCTTCCATATTGGCCGTGAAGCTGACATCGAACAATTTCGGGAAATTCTTGACAAGCACATTGTTCACGTCCAGTCCGAGGGTAGTCGGTGCGAAAGTTTTCTTTTCTGTTTCCACATATTCGCGCTCGAGCAGAGTTCCGACGATAGATGCGTAGGTACTCGGTCGACCGATGCCGAGTTCGTCCAATTCCTTGACAAGGCTGGCGGAGTTATATTTCGCCGGGGCTTTAGTCTGAGATTTAGTCGACTCAACTTTATCGAGATCCATCTTTTTATCTTTTTCAAGTCCTTCGGGCAGCACAACTTTTTTGCCGTTACCGTTTTCTTTAATATCTTCATAAACAGCGAGAAAACCTTTGAAGACTGTGACAGTTCCGGTTGATCTGAACACGAAATATCCGCCTGAAATATCGACGCTTGTTTGCTCAAACTGAGCATTGCTCATCTGAGAAGCGAGGAAGCGGTTGAAAATCAATTCATATAAAGCGGCAAAATCTTTATCAAGATATTGACGGGCTACTGTCGGAGAAACGGACAAACTTGTCGGGCGAATTGCCTCGTGTGCGTCCTGTATATTTTTTGATTTCGATTTATAAACAGGAGATTCTTTCGGAATAAAATCCTTGCCGTACAATGCTTCAACATAAGTGCGGGCGGATTTTTCAGATTCAGGGCTCAAGCGAACCGAGTCAGTTCTCATATATGTAATCAAACCCGTTGTGCCTTCGTCACCGATCGGCATACCTTCATAGAGCTTCTGTGCGACGCTCATCGTCTTGCGGTTTGAAAAACCGAGACGGCGAGAGGCTTCCTGCTGCAAACTACTTGTAGTAAACGGAGCGGCGGGTTTGCGACTGACTTTTTTCTTAGCCACGTTGCTGATTGAATAATCTTCTTTTTTGATCATATCCGTCAGATCTGTTGCCTGAACGGCGCTTTTGATATAATTCAATTTATCAAGCTGCTCTTTTGTAATTGCTTTGGCAGAACCTTCGGGATTGCTGAATTTATCACTCTTATATGACAATAAGCGCGCGGTTACCGCTCTTTTGTTCGGAGTGAAAAAGTCCGCGTTGATATTCCAATAATCAATGGCTTCAAAATCTTTGATCTCTGCATCGCGTTCGCAAAGCATACGCAAAGCAACTGATTGAACACGTCCTGCAGAGAGTGCTTTGGAAGTTTTCTCGAGCATGGCGCGGGACAAGAAAGGAGACACCTGATAACCGATCAAACGATCCATCACGCGGCGAGCCTGCTGTGACATGAAAAGATCAGTGTTAATTTCCAAAGGCTCTTCGAGTCCTTTTTTAACACCGACTTTTGTGATTTCATTAAAAAGAATGCGTTTGACATTGTCGTTAAACGGTTTGACCACTTCCGCAATGTGCCAAGCAATGGCTTCGCCTTCGCGATCAGGGTCAGTTGCGATCATAACGCCCTTGCACACTTTGGCAAGCTTTTTCATATCCTTGATGATATCGCCTTTTCCGCGAATAGTTATGTATCTCGGTTCAAAATCATTATCTACATCCACACCGAGTTTGAATTTCACCAAATCCTTGATATGCCCGACTGAAGCCGTTACAACATAGTTGCGGCCGAGGTACTTATTTATAGTTTTTGCTTTTGATGGAGACTCGACGATGACGAGAGTTTTGTTTTTCGCTGTCGAGGTTTTCTTTTTTGCCGCTGTTTTCTTTTTCGTTGTTGCTTTTTTCTTGATTGCCGGGGCTTTTTCTTTTGTTTCAGTTGCCATTGTTTTTTTGTGTCCTGCTGAATCTTTATGTATTATTTATTGATTATCTGCTGTTTGTCGAAAAAATTCTCTGCTAATATAAGCAAAAAGTGATTCATCACATATATATTATATATCGAACCGTAAAAGATAGTTTAACGGCGGGTAGGATTTTTTATTTTGGAGGGAGTGGCGATGGATTCCACTTTCTTGAGTGGATTCCATCTTCTTGCGTGCTGTTTTATCCAAACAGACGGAATCCACTGAAGAAAGTGGATTCCGTCTTGGCTGGTTTGGGGTTGAAAAAGTAGAGTCTTGATAACAACTGTGACCAACTAATATTTAACTACTCGTGAATTGTGAATAAAACCAATTGTTCCGTCTGATAATTTCACTTTTTTATAATCTCCTTGTGACCCGACAACTTCAAATTTTTCACTATCTAATACTTTTCTAACAATATCCCCTTTTGGTTTGTCTCTTAGATTCGAGTATCCGTCAGGATCTTGAATTTTATAATATTCAATGTTTTCAGAATTGCTTGTAGTATCATCTTCATTAGTCGTTTCTTTTTGTGCAATTTCTTTTTCAATTATTTTGATGTATATGATAACTGAAGAACTAGTGCTTTCGTGAAGTTCAATTGTCTTGTCTTCGTTAGAATAGACCAGTTTTGTGTTACCACTCAAATCGTCATTTTTTTTATAGTTTCCCATCATCTCTTCAATGGCTGGAAGCAAAGTACCAGCTTTACCATATCCATTCCCGGACAATGATATTCTATATGCAAAACCGGTTAATTTAATACGTTCATCCAGTTCATAATCTGTCATAGGAATACCAAAAACAAAAAAATCATAGTTTGCATTATTATTAATGATTTTATTGCTAATTACTTTGTGTTCATTTCCCCAAATATTAATACTATTTTCTTCGACCAAATTAAATTTCTTAATAACATCAGCAAAGTTAGAATTATTTGTTAGTCCTTCGGGGTTTTCAAAATCAATAATAGAAATAATTGCACTAATATCAAAAAAATCAGTTTCAACAATTTCATGCTTAGAAGAACCATCTTGTAAATAATCCACTAAGTCCCTTGAAACACCTTCATACTGAGGATTTATGATATATTTCCCATCAGTGTCAATGAACCCTGCTTTTAATGAATTAGCGATCATCGCCATATTTCCATTAAAAGGTAATGCCATACTGAATTGCGGATTAATTATTATTTTCCCTTCTTTATCAATATACCCCCAACTTTTACCTGAACGAATAGCCGCTAAGTTATTCCCGTTGAAAGGATGCGCTTCATTAAATTGTGGGTTTATAACTATCACACCATTTTCATCACACCATCCATATTTACCATCTTGGTTGATAAGATACATGTCCCCATCATCGAGCATTCTCGTGTACTGCGGATTTATAATATAACTACCCGTTTTATCAATCAATCCAAATTTGCTATCTTGCTTAACAACTGATTTGCTATTTATAAAAGGTTCTGCACCATCAAACTGGTAATTGATTACAATTTTCCCTTCGATATCAATGTATCCCCATTTCCCTTCATCATTGCGAACAGCACATATATCATCACTAAAGTCATTAACTTTTGAAAATTGAGGGTTGATTTTAATTTGACCTTCTTTGTCAATAAAGCCCCATTTTATCCCATCTTTGTCTTCAATACAGAAT